>JAKCAB010000165.1 GCA_021839785.1 bacterium
GCCGCGACCGAGGAAACGGCGGATGGATTCGCGTCCCTGCTCGCCGTAATCGAGCGTCCAATGGTTCACGTACATGCCCACGAACTTGTCCGCGAGGTCGCGGCCCATGTCGCGCGCGTACTGAAGTGCGTGCTGCACCGCGTCCGCGCGATGGTCGAGGCTGAACTGGATGCTCGCGGTCAGGAGGTCGGAGACGGCTTTCCGCACCGCGGGCGCGTGGCGTTTGTGGATCACGTTTCCGCCCAGCGGCAACGGCAGACCGTCGTTCTCGCGTCCCCACCAAACGCCGAGGTCTTCGCACACGACCAGACCCTCGTTTTGCCAGGTAAGCTGGCCTTCGTGGATGATCAGGCCCACGTCCGCCTGACCGGATTTGAGCGCGGCGAAGATTTGGTCGAACGGCACGACCACGTAGTTGAGTTCGCGGGCCGGTTTGCCCAGCCAGAGCTGCAACGCCAGGAAGGCGCTGGTCATGGTGCCCGGCACGGCCATGCGCTGTTTCGCCATCTCGCCGCGGGAGATCGCGCGTTTGGCCACGAGCATCGGCCCGTAACCGTCGCCCATGCTCGCGCCGCTGGGCAGGAGGGCGTACTGGTCGCACACGTAGGCGTAGGCGTGGAGGCTGATGGCGGTGATGTCCAGTTCGCCGCGCGTGGCGCGTTCGTTCAGCGTTTGAATGTCCTGGAGAATGTGCTCGAAGCGCCAGCCGCGCGTCGGGAGCAGGTCTTTCGCGAGCGCGTAAAACATGAAGGCGTCGTCCGGATCGGGCGAGTGGCCAAGCGTCAAGGTCCGCGGTTCCATGCCGCCAAGGCTAGCCACGTAACGCGGATTGTCACGGGCGAACGCCGTCGGGCCTTGCTTGTAAGCTGCCAGCGGCCTCCCTATCCTGCGGCGCGTGAACAATCATGGGCACGATGGCGATTTCGTCCGGGAAGACCCTTGGCGGGTGTTTCGAATCATGGCCGAGTTCGTGGACGCGTTCGAAACCATGACGCGCGTCGGCCCGGCGGTCACCGTCTTCGGCTCGGCGCGCACCAAGCCCGGCGACAAGTACTACCGCGTGGCCGAGACGCTTTCGCACGAACTGGCAAAGCACGGCCTGGCCACGATCACCGGGGGCGGCCCGGGCATCATGGAGGCGGCGAACAAAGGCGCGGCCGCGGGCAAGGCGGCCTCGGTGGGACTCAACATCGCGTTGCCGCAGGAACAAAAAGGCAACCGCTTCGCGACCGTGCCCCTGCATTTCCGGTATTTCTTCGCGCGCAAGGTGTGTTTCGTGAAATACAGCATGGGCTTCGTGTTTTTGCCCGGCGGTTTCGGGACGCTGGACGAGTTTTTCGAGCTGATCACGCTGGCGCAGACCGACAAAATCCCGCGCTTTCCGCTGGTGCTGATCGGCCGCCGGTATTGGGGCGGGCTGCTGCGCTGGGCGAAACGGACCCTCGAAGACGGCGGCTTCATCAGCCCCGGCGACCTCGAAATGGCGACGCTGGTCGAAGACCCGCTGGAGGCGGCGGAGATCATCCTGGATTACCAGCGCCGCGTGGGCGCGCCGCGGACGGTGTCCAAGGCCTTTGCCTGAGCCGGCCCGCCCCAGCGAATCCCGCGATGACCCAGCCTTACGAGATTCACCGGTTCCCGCACGGCCTCACGCTGGCGCTGGCGCCCATGCCGGAGATGGCGAGCGTGAGCGTGGGTTTGTGGCTGGCGGTGGGCGGCCGGCACGAAAGCGCGACCCTCAACGGCGCGTCGCATTTCATCGAGCACATGCTGTTCAAGGGCACGCGCCGACGCTCCGCCCGCGACATTTCGCAGGCGGTCGAGGGCTTGGGCGGTTACCTGAATGCCTTTACCAGCGAGGAGCACACCTGTTTTTACGCCAAGGCGCGCCACGACCGGTTCGCCGAGGTGTTCGACGTGCTGGCGGACATGTTCCTCAACTCCACGTTCGATCCCGGCGAGTTGGAAAAAGAACGGGCGGTGATCAAGGAAGAGCTGGCCATGTACAACGACCAGCCCCACCACCGCGTGGAAGAACTGCTCAACGCCATCCAGTGGCCCGATCATCCCCTGGGCCGCCCGCTCACCGGCACCGAGGAAACCATCGCCAGCCTGACCCGCGGGCAACTCCTCGCGTTCCGGCGCGAACAGCACGTGGCGCCGGCGGTGCTGGTGGCCGTGGCCGGGCGGTTGCGCCCGCGCGAGTGCCACCGCGCTGCGGCGAAACTGGCCGCGCGGGTCGGGAGCGGCCCGCTGCCGGCGTGGATGCCGGTGCAACCGGTCCGCCGCGAACCGGTGGTGCGTCTGGAACGCCGCCCCGCCGAGCAAACCCAGCTCGCCCTCGGCGTGCGCACGTGCTCGCGCCACGACAACCGCCGGTTTGCCCTCCGTCTCCTCAACGCGATCCTCGGCGAAAACATGAGTTCGCGGCTCTTCCAGGTTTTGCGCGAGGACACCGGCTTGGCTTACAACGTGTCCAGCTCGCTGAGCTTTTTCGAAGACGCCGGCGACCTGGTGGTGGCCGCGGGGATCGAGGCGGGCAATCTCCCCCAAGCCCTGCGGATCACCGTCGCCGAACTCCGCCGGTTGAAGTCGAAGGGGCCGGACGCCGCGGAACTGCGGCGCGCGCGCGATTACGTGACCGGGCAGATCGACCTCAGCCTCGAAAATACCGAGCACCAGATGATGTGGCTCGGAGAGCAACTGACTGGCTACCACCGGACGTTCTCGCCGGCGGTGGTGAAACGCCGGTTGGCGCGGGTGACCAGCGCCGAAATCCAGGCCGCGGCGCGCGATTTCTTTCGACCGGGGCGGCTCAGCCTGGCGCTGGTCGGCCCGGTCCGAAGCCGCGCGGGGTTGAAGGAGTTGCTGGCGCGGGTTTAGGCGGGAGGTGCGTCCCGCCTTGAAAAAGCAAAAAGGAACGGTTGCCCGTCCCTTGCGCGCATGCGGAAAAGGTGGATTCGCCAGCGGTCAGAACGTGTAGCCCACGCCGGCGATGAGTTTGAAATCGTTTTCCTTGCGGTCCTTCGCCGGACGGCTCCGGTAGGTGTCCTGGGCCACCACCCGCAGGTCCAGGTGCTCGGTGATCTTGGTCGCGATGCCGATTTCCGCGTTCATCACGTATTCGGCCCAGTCGTCCACCTTGGGCTGGTAGTCGAACGTCTGCCAGAGGCGTGCGTTTTTGTTGATCTGCCAGGTGAATTTCTCGCCGAACCGGATCGTGGCATAGGTCCGTTCGTCTTCGTTGGACAGTTGCTCGAAGACCACGCCGGGACCGACCTCACCGCTCAACGTGAATTTGTCGTTCTTGATGAAGTAATAGCCGGCACCGGGGCTGACGGTCACCCGGTAGGCGATGTCCGCAATGTCGTCGTGCAGCGCGTCCACGCGGCCGTAACCGTAGAACCGATCGGTGAAGAGGCGGTTGTACTGGCCAAAGCCGGTGATCGAGGAGGCGGTCACGCTGTCCTGGTCCTCGCCGTAGGTCACCGCGGCGCCGAAAGCCAGTTCGTCCCTGGCCCATTTCCGCTCGGTGTTCAGGCCGCCGGTGACGGTGGTGGTTTCGCTGTTGCCCCGCGTGATGGTGGCGCCCAACTGGGCCGTGGTCTTCCAACCCTTGGGCGTTTCGGCCGTTTGGGCCATTGCGGTGGTGGCGCCGACGGCAAGGCCGAGGCCGGAGAGAACCGCCACGGCCGCGGGTGTCTTAGATGTAACTCGCATTGCTGGTACGGGTCAGTGGTTTTTTATTGTCAATTCCCGCGAACCTTCGTCCCCGCCGGCCTGACACCGGCTCCGCGGGAGGGGCGCCCGGCGCGCGGCGCGACCGCGCATCGCACGTCCGGGCATACCGGCGAAGCAGATAGCGTGTCACCCGCACCGCGTCAAGCGATCCGGCGCCTCGTTCCGTTTTGTGGAGAGCAGTTTCGGCCCGCGGCCGCAGGCGCAGAGGCGCCGCTTTGCACGCCAATTAATGATAATCCTTTCACAATTGGCGGGCAGCGGTCGGGACGACGCTGGCGGAATAGTGTCCGCGAGTTGCGAGGCAGCCGATGCATTCCAACCCGCACATGACCGGACCCGCCGCGGCCTTGAGAAACACCAGGTCGGGGAGCACGCCTGCCCACGCGAATTCCAACGGGGCGACTCCGCCCGCCGCGCGGCCACAAGCCACCCCCGGTCGGGAAGGCCCGACCGACGAGCGCCCGACCCCGCCGCCGCTTACCGGCAGTCGCTGGGAGACCGCCTTCGGCTACGCGCGCAATTTCCTGCACAACCGGTTCGTGTACGTCGTGGTGTCGCCGCGGGCCCACGGTTTGTCCGTGGGGATCAACATGAACCCCGACCGGCAGTGCAACTTCGACTGCGTTTACTGCGAGGTGAACCGGGAGGCGCCGCCGCGGGAACTGCACCTGGACGTGCCGGTCATGGTGCGCGAACTCCAGCACACGCTGGCGCTGGTTCGCGACGGCAAGCTCCACGGCGTCCCGGGCCTGCAATCGTTGCCGGAAGAATTGCTGCAACTCCGGCACGTCACCTTGAGCGGCGACGGCGAGCCCACCCTTTGCCCCAATTTCAGCGAGGCGGTCCACGCCGTGCTTCACGTGCGGGCGCTGGGCGACTTTCCGTTCTTCAAAGTGGTCCTGGTCTCCAACGCCACCGGCCTGGATCAACCCAACGTGTTGCAGGGCCTCCAGGCGCTCACGCCGAAAGACGAGCTGTGGCTGAAGCTCGACGGCGGCACCACCGCCTACCTCGAGCGGGTGAACCGGCCGAAGGTGCCGCTCGAAAAGGTGCTCGCCAACATCCTCCTGATCGCCCGCCAGCGGCCGGTCGTGATCCAAAGCCTCTTTCCCAAGTTGGGCGGTGAGGAGCCGGCCGAGGAGGAAATCGGGGCATATGTGGCGCGCTTGCGCGCCCTCAAGGAAGCCGGCGCCATGATCTCGCTCGTACAGGTCTATTCGGCCATGCGCCCCACCCTGCACCCGGATTGCCGTCACCTGCCGTTGCGCGCCTTGTCGCGCATCGCCCACGCCGTTCGTGACGGCGCCGGTCTGCGCGCCGAAGTCTTCTGAGTCTCCGGCGGAGGGCGGCGGTCAGCCGAACCGCGGTCGTTTCATGAGCCGGATGCTCCAGGATTACAAGGCTCCCGCGGCCCAGGCCGTGGAGTTGGCCGAGCAAGCCAAGGACCTCAAAGCCGAGGGCGAGGTCTGCACCGGCGCTTTGGCCGAAGACGGCGTGAAGGCGTTGATGACCTTCCGTCGCGGGGGCGGCACCGGCCCGGAAATCAGCGATGCCAAAGGCACGGTGAAGTTCTGGGTCAAGGACGGCGTCCTGACCAAGTACGAGTATCACGTCCAGGGCAAGATGACCTTCAACGAGCGCGAGATGGACGTGGACCGCACCACGACCGTCGAGATCAAAGACATCGGCAAAGCGAAGATCGAAGTGCCGGAGGAAGCGAAGAAGAAGCTTTCGTAAGCCTGCTCGTTTGCTGGCGCGAGGCTGCGGTGGGCAACGCCGCAGCCTCTTACTTTTCGCGGGGCCGCGCTGACCGATTTGCCGCGGGGAACCCAACCTGCTTCGTTACCTGGCGATGACCGATCCCGAGATCGCAAGCCTGCTCAACCAACTTTACGGAGCCGGCGCCGCGAGCGTTCAAGCCTCGCTCGAGGCCTGGCTCGCCCGCCACACCGCGGCGCACCCGCCCAAGGCTGCCGCCCGCCAGCGCCTGCCGCTCACCGCCGCCGACGTGATGCTGATCACTTACGGCGACCAGGTGCGCGAGCCGGGCGTCCCGCCGCTGCGCACGCTCGCCGAGTTCTGCGAGCGCCATCTGCGCGGCGGCGTCAGCGCCGTCCACCTGCTCCCGCATTATCCGCACACCTCGGACGACGGCTTCGCGGTGACGGACTACCGCGCAGTCAATCCGGACCTGGGCACCTGGGAAGACGTGGCCGCGCTGGGCCGCTCGTTCGATCTGATGTTCGACGCGGTCTTCAACCACCTCTCCGCGCAAAGCGGCTGGTTCAAGCGCTTCCTCGCCGACGATCCGGCCTTCCGCGATTTCTTCGTCACCGTCGAAGGCAACCCCGACCTCTCGCAAGTGGTGCGGCCCCGCGCCCTGCCTTTGTTGACCGCGTTCGCCAGCGCCTCCGGCCCGCGGCGCGTGTGGACCACTTTCAGCGCCGATCAGGTGGACCTCAACGTGCGCAATCCGGCGGTCCTGCTCGCGCTGTTGGACACGCTGCTGTTCTACGTCGCCCGCGGCGCGCGCTTCTTACGGCTCGACGCCATCGCGTATCTCTGGAAGGAAATCGGGACGCCGTGCATCCACCTCCCGCAAACGCACGCGGTCATCCAGCTCCTGCGGGCGGTGCTGGACCGCGCGGCGCCCGACACGCTCTTGATCACCGAGACCAACGTCCCGCACCGCGACAACCTCAGCTATTTCGGCGACGGCACGAACGAAGCCCAGCTCGTGTACAACTTCGCCTTGCCGCCGCTCGTCCTGCACGCGCTCCTCCGTGGCGACGCCACCCACCTGGCGCGCTGGGCCGCGTCGCTGCGCCTGCCTTCCGACCAGGTGACGTTCTTCAACTTCACCGCGTCCCACGACGGCATCGGCCTGAACCCGGTGCGCGGGATTCTGCCACCGGCGGAGATCGACTTCCTGGTGGACCGCTGCCAGGCCCACGGCGGCTTCATTTCGTACAAGGACAACCCGGACGGCTCGAAGAGCCCGTACGAGCTGAACATCGTCTATTTCGACGCGCTCTCGAACGCCACGGCCGGCGAAGACTTGAACGTGCAGGCAGACCGGTTCCTGGTTTCGCAGGCGATCATGCTCGCGCTGGCTGGCATGCCCGGCATCTACGTCCACTCGCTGTTCGGCTCGCGCAACGACCGCGAGGCCGCACTGGCCAGCGGCCTCCCCCGGCGCATCAATCGACGCAAGTTCACGCGCGCCGAACTGGAGCGCGAACTCGCCGACGCGAATTCGCTTCGCCACCGCGTCTTCGCGGGCTATCGCCGCCTGTTGGAAGCGCGCGTGCGCCACCCGGCCTTGGGCCCGCTTGCCCGGCAACAGGTGCTGGCGTTGCCAGCGACGGTCTTCGGCCTCCTGCGTTCAACTTCGGACGAAACTCTCCTCGCCTTGCATAACCTGACCGGCGAGCCGATGAGCCTGCGACTGCCGGCCGAAGCCGACGCCCCGCGGGGCGCGTGGCGATCCTTGTTCGCGCCAGCGGCAACACCGCTTGGCAACGCCATCACGCTGGCGCCTTACGAGGTGCTTTGGGCCGCCGCGATGAATTGAATCGGGCTTCGCGCCTCGCCCACTGACGCGCGCAGAAAGGCCGTCAGCGCTGACCAGTCGCCGCACCGATCGGCCTGTGTTGATGGCGTCGCGGTCAAATGCCAGGTCTGCCAACCCGCCTGCCGCGCGGGAGCCACGTCATTGTCGAGCCGGTCGCCCACCATCAAAATTTCCGGGCGCGCAATGCCCATCGCCTGGAATCGCGCGCTGAGCCACTGGAACACATGCGGGTCAGGCTTGCTGAAGCCGTGCTCGAACGACCAGAAACACACCCGCTCCGCAAACACCCGCCGGCTCAACCCGACGCCCGCCAGCGCCGCGTCCAGTTCGCGCAGCGTGTAAGGCTGGGCATTCGAGGCCAGGCCCAGCACCGCGTCGCGCGCGGCCAGTTCGCGCAGCAGGTCCGCCGCCGCCGATCGCAGCCGAACCGTCCGGGTGAGTTGAACTTGTTCGTAAAGCCAGATGTCGCGCCCGGCTCCATCGAGTCGCGCCAACGCGGGCGCCACCTCTGCCACGATGTCGGGCCAGAAGACTTCGGGAAAAACGATGCCCGCAGCGCGCGCGCGGGCGTGCTCGTTGGCGATGACTTCCTGGCAACGCCGGGCGAATTGTTCCAACGACGGCGCTGCCGCTACGCCTGGGAGGGTTGCCCACAGCTTGCGCCAACGCGCTTCGGTGTCTGCCGGCGCGGGCGACAGTTCCAGCAAGGTCTGATAAACGTCGAAGACGACGGCACGCACACTCACGTGTCGCTCCTCCACAGCAGCGGAAATTGGTGCTCCGAACCAAGCTTCGCGCGCAGGAAATCTTGCTGGATTTCCGCGGCAGCGCGCCGGTTCGGTTCATGTCTTGGACGGTGCGCCAGCAATTCAACGAATCGTCGGCCGTAAGCTTCGCCTTCCAGCCACGCCTCGGCCGATTCGGGCCAGGCGCTGGGCTGTAACCGTCGATTCGCGGCCCGTTCCCGCCAGGCACGCAGGAACGGATTCAGCGCCGCGCAGGCCGCCCAACTTTCCTCGGCGGGCCAGCGCAACACTTCCAGTTGTGCGGTCAACGTGAGCCGGCTGAAGGGCGCCGCCACCGGCGCCGAATCGCGCGCGAGGAGCAACGGTTCGCCTGCCAGGCGCCGGCAGGACGCCGGCAGTTCCGCCTTCCAGGCGCGGAAAAATTGCTGTTGGCGCCGCCGCTCCGCGCGCCAGTCGAACAGCGCGGTCGCCACCCGCACGTCCGCGTAAGATTGCGGAAACCGGAAACCGAACCGCGCCAGGTCTGGCGCGATGTTCGGCAGCCGCCTCGCGACGAGCGGTCGCCCCGCCGCCGCCGCCTCGATATACGGCAGACCGAAGCCTTCGAGGATCGAAGACAGCAAAACGCACTCGCTCGCCGCCAGCAGTTCCGGCACGGAAGGCTTGGCGCGTTCGTCGCCGGCCAGCACGCTCAGCCGCAGGCGCCAGCCGTGCTCGCGGCTCGCCTGACACAATCGCTCGCCGTAGGCCGCCTCGTCCGCCGAGCTCACGCCGCCGGTGGTCACCAACAGCGCCTCCGGTCGCAGCCAGCGGCCCAACAAGAGCGCTTCGGCCACGTTCTTGCGTCGCAACAAGCGGCACGGCAGCAGCCAGACCGGCGCCCGCTCGCCCAGCGTGCGCGCCAGCCAATCCTGTGCGGCCTGCACGGCGGCGCGCTGGGGCGGGATCGGTCGGTCGCTGAGGTTGGGCAGCCAGGCCGCGCGCGGGCCCAGTCGGCGACGGAGCACGCGGGCATCGGCGTTATTGATCGCCACGTGGCGAATCCGCCGGTTCGCGGCGAAAACGACCGCGGCGGCCGCGCGCAAACTCGGCAGCCCCGTCCGCCGCATCTCCGGCCATCGCTGCCAGCGGTTCTCGAACCACCAGTCGTGATGGTGCGAAACCAGCGGCACGCCGCGTCGCTCGCAGGCCCGGGTGAGTTCGCGCGCCAGGATCACGTTGCGGCCGATGCCCAGGTTGTGGGCCCACACCACCGTCTCGTCGGCGCCCGCGAGCAAGCGCTCACAGGCGCGGCGCACGTCGGCAAGGATGCGCGCAGACGCGTCGCTTTGTTCGGACAGGTAACGGAAAGCCGGTTCCACCACCCACGCCACGGCGCAGCCGGGGTTCGCTGTTCGAAACCGCTCGTCCCACAGCGCGTCAGCCGGTTCGCCGGTCGCCAATGCCACCGTGTCCGCGCCCAGCGCGCGCCGCAGATGCGGCGTCGCCAGTTCGATGACCCGGCGGATGCCGCCCGGCCGAAAGTGATAATGAACGATGACAAGTCGCAACCGCGCCAATGTTCAGAGGGTCCGGCGCGGGGTCAAATCGCATCTTCGAGAAACGAACTTGGCGCAGGGGCGCATCCCAGTTTTTGGCGCGCGACCGTCTCGGTCGCAGCCACGAGGTTTCGCCGACAGAGAGGTCCACGGACTTCGGTTCGTGCATAGCTCGGAGATACTCGCACTTCAAGGTTTGGCAGGGCGGCTGCGGGTGAGACACCCGCGCGCCGGGGCGGGTTGGACATCGCGCTCCTACCAGTGAGCGACCTCCGCG
>JAKCAB010000511.1 GCA_021839785.1 bacterium
CGCAAGCACGACGAAGGCTTTCCCACCCACGCCATCCAGTTCTGCCTCCGCCAGGCGGGTCTCGATCCCGCGCAACTCGACGCCGTGGTGTTCTACGACAAGCCGATCACCAAGTTCGCGCGGATGCTCGAGAGCTACCTCGCGGTCGCGCCCGGCGGCTGGCGGGTGTTCCCGCGTATCATGCCTAGTTGGCTGGGTGAAAAACTGAATTTGCGCGGTACGATCCGCGAGGAACTGCCCGGCCTGCGGCCCGATTGCCCGATCCTGTTCACCGAGCACCACCAGGCGCACGCGGCCAGCGCGTTTTATCCGTCGCCGTTCGCCGAGGCGGCCATCCTCACGATCGACGGGGTGGGCGAATGGGCGACGACGACCATCGGTGTCGGGCGCGGAAGCGAGTTGAAACTGCTCCAGGAAATCCGCTTTCCGCACTCGCTGGGGCTGCTTTACACGGCCTTCACCGGTTACTGCGGCTTCAAGGTAAACTCCGGCGAGTACAAGCTCATGGGCCTGGCACCGTACGGCGAGCCGCGCTTCGCCGACCGGATTCGCACCGAGCTGCTGGATCTCAAGCCGGACGGGTCGTTCTGGCTGAACCTGGATTACTTCCATTTTTTGCGCGGCCTGACGATGACGAACGAGCGGTTTCACCGCCTCTTCGGCGGGCCACCGCGCAAGCCGGATGAACCGGTCGAACAACGGCACATGGACGTGGCGCGCTCGATCCAGGTTGTCACCGAGGAAGCGATGCTCCGCCTGGCCCGCCATGCGCGGGAAACGACCGGTCTGCCCAACCTCTGTCTGGCTGGCGGCGTGGCGCTCAACTGCGTCGCCAACGGCTTGATTCACCGCGAGCGCATCTTCGAAAGGATCTGGATTCAGCAGGCGGCGGGCGACGCGGGCGGTTCGCTCGGTGCGGCCCTGGCGGCGTGGCATCTGCAGTTCAAAGGAGAGCGGACCGGGCTGAAGGAGAAGGAACAGGAGTCAGGAGTCAGAAGTCAGAAGTCAGAAGCGACGAACAACAGCGAGGCACTTCCCCGCGCCCCGCGCCCCGCGCCCCGCGCCGCGGAGGCCGACGCCATGCAGGCGGCCCTGCTCGGCCCGGAGTTCGGCGACGCGGAAATCGAAGCCACGCTGCGGGGCCACGGTGCGGTCTTCGAGCGGTTGGAAAGCGATGGTTTGCTTGCGCGCACTGTCCAGTTGCTCGCGGCCGGCAAGGTGGTTGGCTGGTTTCAAGGCCGGATGGAGTTCGGCCCGCGCGCGCTGGGCAGCCGGTCGATTTTGGGCGACCCGCGCTCGCCGGCGATGCAGTCGGCGATGAACTTGAAGGTGAAGTTCCGCGAATCCTTCCGACCGTTCGCGCCGATCGTGCTCCGCGAGCGCGTCAGCGATTATTTCGAGCTCGACGTAGATTCGCCGTATATGCTGCTGGTCGCGCCGGTGAAGCCGGAGTTGCGCAAAGCCGTGCCTGCCGGGCTGCGCGGCCTGGAATTGCTCAAGGCCGAACGCTCCGCGCTGCCGGCGATCACGCATGTGGATTATTCCGCGCGCATCCAGACCGTGGATCGCGAGCGCCACCCGCTGTTGCACGCCCTGCTGCGACGCTGGGAGCAGGCCACCGGCTGCGGCGTGCTGGTCAACACGTCGTTCAACGTCCGCGGCGAGCCGATCGTGTGCACGCCGGACGACGCCTACCGGTGCTTTGTGAACACGGAAATGGACTACCTCGTGATCGGCAGTTTCGTGCTGGACCGGCTGGCGCAACCGCGGCGCGCGGTGGAGCGGCGCGTGGCACCGCAGCCTGATTGAATCACCGCCAAGGCGCGAAGACGCGGAGAGGAAAGCAGAAGCCAGAATGCAGAAGTCAGAAACCAGAAGCCTCAGCTTGCCGGCTGGAAATCGTCTGGCTCGGCGTCTCTGCGTCTCTGCGGTTAGGATTCAGCAATGAAACTCCGGCTCAAGGAAGACCCGCGCGAGTGGCGCAAGTTTGGGCTCAGCTCGGCGTTGGTGCTGGCCCTGCTCGACGGTCTTTTGTGGTGGCGCGGGAAGGTGTCGCCGGCGGTGGCGGGCCCCGCGCTGGGTTGCCTCGCGCTCGTGGCGGTACTGGCGGTGGTCCGGCCGGGCTGGTTCCGCGCACCTTACCGCGTCGGAATGCGCCTGAGCCACTTCATGGGTCGGGTCGTCAGCCCGGTCATGCTGGGACTGATCTTCTTCCTGGTGGTAACTCCGCTCGGACTGGTGATGCGACTGGCGGGCAAGGATCTCTTGCGGCTCCGGCGCAATCCCGCCGCCAGGACCTACTGGCAACCCGCCAGGGGCGAAAACGATTTGAACAAGATGTTTTAGCCCGCCGCCGCAGAACCAGGCTCGGCGGCGAGGAAGGTGGTTTCACCGGCGGCCGTCAACTCGACTTGGCGCGCGCAGGCGGGCAACAAGGCGAATTGACCGGGGGCCAAGCGGACGTTCTGGCCGCTGCCGGCATGTTCGATTCCCACGCTGCCGTTGACGACACCAAAGACCACCGGCCGATCTTCCACCGGCCAGGGCAACCGCAGCGGGCGCGCCACCCGGTGTTCGGTGACGGTGAAGAGAGGATCGCCAACAAGCTGCCGAGTTGCACGGCCAGCCGCGGATCGCCAATCGGCTTTCACCAAGCCCGGCTCGAAATCCGCGAAGTCGATGCAGGCCAAAGCTTGGGCGACGTGAAGTTCGCGGGGCTGGCCATCCGGTCCGACGCGGTTCCAGTCGAACACCCGGTAGGTCGTATCCGAGTTCTGCTGGATTTCGAAGATCACCATGTTGGCGCCCAAGGCGTGAACTCGTCCGCTGGGCAAAAACATCGCGTCGCCGGTCTGCACCGGCACTTGGTGAATGCACTGGGCCACCGTGCCGTTCCGGAGCCGGCGTTCGAACTCAAGCCGGGGCACGCCCGCCTTCAGCCCCGCGCTCAATTGCGCGCCCGGTGCCGCCTGAGTGACATACCACAGCTCCGTTTTCGGCTCACTGCCGAGGTGGGCAGCGACCTGGGCCGGCGGGTGCACCTGCACGGAAAGAATCTCTTGAGCATCGAGGATTTTCACCAACAGCGGGAACCGGCCGTCGAGCGCGGCCGCCGCTCCCATGAGTTCGGCGCCGTGATGTTCCATCAGCCAGCGCAGATCTTTGCCGGCCAGCGGACCATTGGCGATGACGCTGGCATCGCCGGGGCGGTCGCTGATTTCCCAAGATTCGCCAACCGGCACCTTTGGCGGCAAGGTCTTGCCGTAAAGCGAGTCGAGGTTGCGGCCACCCCAAAGGCGTTCCTTCAGGATCGGAGCGAAAACGAGCGGGTAGAGCATGTTGAAAACTGGTGGGGCGTTGGCGCCCTGGCATGCCGCCGAGTCAAATTGAGGGCGGCGGTTCGGCGGCTTGCCGACTTTAGGTGACCGGCGTGGGAACCGCAGGGGCTGCGGCCGGCCGGGCTTCCGCGAACGGTCCCATCGCGCGGAACTTCTCGTATCGGCATTTCAGGCGCTCTTCCACAGACAAGGCGGCCACCTCCTGCAAATGCCGCCACAGATAAATCCTCAGCGTTTCCGAGGTGGTCTCGAGATCGTTGTGCGCGCCGCCCACCGGCTCCGGCACGATTTCGTCCACGAGCTTGAGTTCGGCCAGTTCCCGGGCGGTGATGCGGAGCGCTTCGGCGGCCCGCGGCGCCGCGGCGCGGTCTTTCCAGAGAATGGCGGCGCACCCTTCCGGGCTGATCACCGAATAGTACGCGTTTTCCAGGATCAAAACGCGGTCGGCCACGCCCAGGCCCAACGCCCCACCGGAACCGCCCTCGCCGATCACTGCCGCGACGATCGGCACCTCGAACAGCGTCATCTCGCGCAGGTTCACCGCGATGGCTTCCGCGATGTGGCGTTCCTCGGCACCCACGCCGGGATACGCCCCTGCCGTGTCGATCAGAGTAATGATCGGCAGGCCGAACTTGTTGGCCAGCCGCATGAGACGCAATGCCTTGCGATAACCTTCCGGATGAGCCGAGCCAAAGTTGCGGAGAATGTTTTCCTTGGTGTCCCGACCTTTTTGGGTGCCAATGACCATCACGTGCTCGCCTTGAAGGCGGGCGAAGCCGCCGACAATCGCGCGATCGTCGGCGAAGGCGCGGTCGCCGTGCAGCTCTTCGAAATCGGTGAACGTCGTGCGCAGATAATCCAAGGTGTACGGCCGGCGCGGGTGGCGGGCAAGCCGGACGCGCTGCCACGGGGTGAGGTTTTCGAAGATTTCACGCCGGGTCTCCTCGAGCTTCTGCTCCATCAGGGCGATTTCGTCCTCGAGGCTCAGCCCCAGCGACGGTGTTTCCGCGTGCTGCCGCAACTCATCGAGCCGGCGCTGCAGTTCGACGATCGGCTTTTCGAATTCCAGGTGATTTTTCATGAAACACCGGGGCGCCCGTGGCCCCGCATAAACCCGCCGAAACTATGCCCGCCGCGACTCAGCGGCAACGGCGAATTCCGGCAGCGAACCGTGGCGGCAGTCTCAAGTTTGACGCGGTGCCCGGCGCCATTCGGCTTTCCAACCCGGCCTGGCGGAGCTACGGTCACCGACATGTCCACCCTTTCCGGCCCTCCGGCAGGCGCGCCCAGCCGCCCGGCAACTTGCCGACGTGGCTCCGAGCGTCCACCGGCGTTCCCGACATGAATCCCACCACTTCCCAGCCCGAACGGCATGCCGGCCTGGCGGTCAACCTCGTCGGCCTCGGCCAAGTGCGCTTGCTGCGCGCACTGGCCCAAAACCCGGAAACGGCGTTGTACCAGACCGATCATGCCGGCGTCGTCGTCAAGGTGTTCGATCTGGATTGTGGCAAGCCGGACGAAATCGGTTACGGGCCCTACCTGAACTTCCAGGCCGAACTGGCGAATTTCGAGGAAATCCACGCCCTCGAAAGTTTGCGTAGCTTCGTGCCGGCCTACTACGGGGCGCACATCGACTACGACGGCAAGTACGCCTTTATCGCCATGGAGTACCTGCCGGGCCAGAATCTGCGGAACTGGGCCGAGGCGACCGCGACCCGCGGGTACAGCCCGGAGTTGCTGGACGCGCTCCGGCAATCCACCCAAGAGATGCTGTCGATCATCGATCTGTTCCACCGGCATGGTTTGGTGTTGATCGATTTCAAGCCCGATAACGTTATCCGGCTCGACGAAGGCGCGGTCAAGCTGGTGGACATGGGGGCGTTCTTCACACCGCGTCACCGCCGCGCCTTGGGCACCTTCGTCTATACCGCCACGCCCGATCATGCCGAGGTGCTCATCGACGCGTCGAACCTCCAGGCCGGAGTGGCGCCGGGCGTGGCTTCGGACGTTTTCTCCGCCGGGGTGGCGTTGTTCGAGATGGCCACCGGCACGACGCGGCTTCAGATCGATCCGCAGACCGCCGAGGAAATGCTGGCTGCACCGGCGATGTACCGCTTTCGCGACTCCCAGATTGCCGACGTGTGGAAGGCCTTTCCTCACTTGCGTACCGAACTGCCGCTGGTCCAAACCCAACTCCGCGAGCGCCGCCTGCTGTTCTCGGAAATCTGGCACCTGCTCAAGGCTTACGTCGCAACCAAGGTGCCGGACTGGGAATCGCTTGCCAGCGATCAGCAGGACCAGATCCTGCTCTCCACCGGCACCACGTTTATCTTGGAGCAGTTGCCCGCGCAGCTTGCCTGGCTGGCGGGCGTGATCGCCCGGGCCACCGTCCTGCGCAGCCTGCGCGCCGTCGGCATGGCCGAACTCGTGCAACTCCTCGGCAACCCTGCACCGGAGCACGTCCAAACCGATCTCACCCAGCACAACTGCCTGCTCAACTACCTGCGCACACTGGACTTATCGACTGAATTCGCCATCCGACTCAATACTTGGGATGTCCGGCTGGACCGGCCAACGGGGCATTGGATGATCGCCGCGCCCGTGGCCGGCCGTGAATTGGCCGACAACGCGGGCTTCGTTTATCTGAGGCGCGTGCGCACGGACGACGAAGGCCACACTTGCTGGCACGCGGTGGATGAATTTGAAGCGGATGAACAAGAAGGGATTAGAGCCAACTTGAGCCAGCTCCGGCACAATCATGAAGCCTGGCTCGGTGTCGCGACCACACCGTAGCCAACGGCGGCAACTCACAAGCGAAAGCAATGGTCGCACTATTCGTCGCAGTCCGTCCAAGTCCGGTGCTTTCTAAAGAAACCTTCATTGACACGGTCCCAGACGGGTTTAGAGTGTTCGCAGCGATTTGATTCGGGTGGCGGTACGTTTCTTCAGCGGGGTTCCCCACCCCCACCTCCTTGGCGTCTGCTGCCCGAATCATTCTTCTAACTATCCTTCCTCATACATCGCGAACTTCCTCAGATATTTTTCAAGATCGTCTCCGCGGCAGCCGTCACCACCCAAACGGCGCCGAATCGCCTCGCAGCTTGACGTCTCGTTGCTCGGAAGAACCGCGGCTGCAAACGAATTCGCGATCTCGCCGGCAGTTGGTGCGGGACGGGTTTCGTCGTGCTGGTCGCGGCTCCCGACTTGTCGCTTTTCACGCAGCTTGGTCAACCTGTGCGGTCCAACTTCCCGCAAAATCGCTGTTTACGACCATTGGTTGGCCAAAAGCCGGGACCGGCAAGCCTTGTGCTTTGACCAAACCATGCGCTCGACGCATCTTGACCGAGGACGGGCGGCGGACGATTTCGGCCCCGCCCGCCCAATTACTTTTCGCGCCCAAACAAACGATGAAAACCGGATACCTGATCGACATGGACGGAGTGATTTACCGGGAGGACCAATTGATCCCGGGAGCGGCGGATTTCGTGGAAGCCTTGGTGGCCAGCGGTGTGCCCTTTGTTTTTCTGACCAACAACTCGGCGCCAACGCCCGAGGACTTGGCGGTGCGGCTGCGTCACCTGGGGATTCCCGGACTTTCCTCCCGCCATTTCTACACCTCGGCGCTGAACACCGCCGATTTCCTCAGCGAAACCCACCCCGGCTGCACCGCGTTCGTCATTGGCGAAGGTGGCCTGCTCGCAGCCTTGCACGAACAGAAGATCGCGAACGACGCGATCCATCCCAGTTACGTGGTGGTGGGCGAAGTCGCTGCTTCGATGGAGAAACTGGCCAAAGCGCATGCGTGCATCGAACGCGGGGCGCGCCTGCTGGCCACGAATCCCGACAACTGGTGCCCGGTCTCGAACAGTGAAACCCGCCCAGGTGCCGGCGCCACTGCGGCCTTTCTCGAAGCCAGCACCGGCCGCCGCGCCTACTACCTTGGCAAACCCAACGGCTACATGTTCTACCGCGCGCGCCGCCTGCTGGCGGACATGGTCGGTGGCGCACCGGATCAGATCGTCATGATCGGCGACACGATGGAGACCGACATTCGCGGCGCGGTGGAGTCGGGTCTTTACGCCTACCTGGTCCTCAGCGGCTCCACGCAAATCGAAAGCGTGGGCGACTATGTCTATCAACCCACCCGCGTGCTGAAGAGCGTGGCCGACCTGATCGAAGAGGTGAAGTCCGGCAAGCCCTCGAACCGGCTCGATAGTCCGGTGTTTACCCACGCCGTCGTCAAACGCGGCCGGTCCGGCAACCGCCACCAAACCGACGCCGAGCACCCTCAAAAGCCGCGCCCGCGCCCGCCGATGACGCGGTAAGCGCACGCACTTAAACGATCAGGCCGTGCCGGACGGCGAGCGGCCGGCGGCAAAAGCTGTCCGCTACTTCGCCTCGATCCGGTACAGCTTCGTCCGGCTGCGCAGAAACAAGGCCTTGCCCGACACTGCGGGTGAGGCCATGAAGCCGTCGCCGATCTTGCTTTCGGCGAGTCGCTTGAACTCGCGCGTGTCCGCCGCAACCACGGTCGTCTTGCCTTCCTCGCTGAAGTAATAGACCCGATTCTCCGCCACCAACAGCGATGCCGAGTAGTTGCCGCCGATGCGTTCGTTCCAAACCACCTTGCCCGTGCTGGCTTCCCAGCACGTCCCCACGCCACCGTCTTCGATGCCGAACAACAAATCGCCGACCAGCGCCAGCGACGGCTTCTTGGGCACGCCGCGTTTGGTCATCCACACCACCTGCAACTGCGTGTCCGGCTTGGTCGTGGCGTTGGCGTCGATCACCTCGCCCTTTTTGCCGGGGCGGATCGCCATCAACTGGCCGCTGGAAAAGCCGCTCGGCGCAAAGATCAAGCCATGCCCGAGCACCACGCGCGTGCTGGCCGAATGGTTGTTGCGCTCCTCGACCCGCCACCATTCCTCGCCGGTCAGCGGATTGTACGCGTAAAGCGCCTTGGCGCCCTGGCTCAGCAGCGTCGGCTGACCGTCGATGGTGGCCACGTGCGGTGTGGCGAACGCCTTGCGCAAATCGCCTTCGGTCATGGGCTTGCCGTCCGGGCCGAGGTCTTTGAAGTCAATCGAGCGTGGCGTTTCCCAGACCGTTTTGCCGCTGTGCTTGTCGAGCGCGACGATGAACTGATGGTCGCTGCCGTCGAATTGCAGGATCAACCGGTCGCCGTACAGGATCGATGACGACCCCGCGCCGCGGTAATGATTGCACACGAAGTCGCGCCGCTCCCAGAGCTTCTGGCCGGTCCGGGTGTCCATGCAGGCGGTGCCCGGCGAGCCGAAAGTCACGTAAATTCGACCTTCCTCAATCACCGGCGTGGGCGAGGCGTAGGAATTGAACAGGTGGCAGAACTGCGGTTTCTCGATGTGGAACAGGTGAAGATCGCGGACGACCTTGCCCGAGTCGCGATCCACGCACACGACGGACAATTCCGTGCCATCCTCGGTGGCATTGGCGAGCCAGACCTGGTTGCCCCAGATGACCGGCGATGCCCAGGCTTTGCCCGGAATGGGCGTCTGCCACGTCACGTTCTCGGTCTCGCTCCAGTGCAACGGCAGGCCGGTGGACGTGGTATGGCCGTCGCCACGCGGACCGCGGTACTGGGGCCAATTCAGATCATCGGCGGCCTGTGCCAGCGTTGCGGTCAAACCGGCCAGCACGACGAATTGAAAGAGCTTCATCGCGCGAAGCTTAGCGGCGCCCGCCGGGAGCGGCAACCGGGTTGACGGTTGGCCATACTACCGTTTTCCTGATGGAGCAATTATTGTCGCAATTGCGATACTTTTTGTGCCATACGGGCGTACGTTACTTGTTTTCCCGCGAGGCAACGGTCCTGGCCGATCCAGCCGTTGGAAAGCGATGGGATCCTTGAGCCGCCGCCAGCAACCGACCGTCGCCCCGCCGGCACGAGCCACCGCATTTGCCGTGAGTTCGCAAGCGGCTTGGGTTAAATCCAGCGCGTGCATCTGGCGCACCTCAGGCTTCGCGACTTCCGCAATTACGCGCGGCTGGACGCGGACTTCGCCCCGGGCTTTCACCTCTTGCTGGGCCGCAACGCCCAAGGCAAGACGAATGTCCTGGAGGCAATTTATCTGCTGGCCACGTTGCGGTCGTTTCGCGGCGTCGGCGGTGCCCAGATGGTTCGGCACGGCCAGGCCGGGTATTTCGTCGGGGCGCGGGTGCAAAGCGCGACGCGGGCGGAGATCAAGATGTATTGGTCGGCGGCCGAGCGCCGGTTGAGCCTCAACGACCAGCCGGTCCGCAAGTTGACGGATTACCTCGGCGTGTTGCGGGTGGTGGTGTTTTGCACGGAAGACTTGAATTTGGTGAAAGGCCCGGCCGGCCGCCGGCGGCGCTTCCTGGACCTGCTGCTTTCGCAAACGCACCCGACTTACCTGCCGTTGTTGCAGCGGTATATGCGCGCCTTGCGGTCCCGGAACGCTTTGCTCAAGGCACGAAACGTCGATGAAGCGGCGCTC
>JAKCAB010000656.1 GCA_021839785.1 bacterium
GCGGCCTATCCGGCGGCATTGCGGCGCGCGGTGACGGGCGGCGCCGAGACCTGAAGCCGCCGCGTATTCTCGGGGGCTTTGGAGTTTGGGCTCGCCATTCCGCTCGATTGTGGTTTAATAAATGACAGTCAAGCCTAAGGAAATTGACGCTCCAAGGAAAACCACAAGGATGTTATGAGCCGAAACCTGAAGACGGAGGTGCTGGTGGTCGGCGCCGGGCCCACGGGGATGTTTACAGCTTTGTTGCTGGCTGAGGCGGGCGTGCGGGTCACGCTGATCGATCGCGAGGATCGGCCGGCGGCGCACAGCTATGCCTGCGGCCTGCATCCCTACTCGCTCAAATTACTCGACCAGGCGGGACTGCTGCCGGCGGTCCAGAAAGGAGCGCGCAAACTGGAGCGCATGGCGGCTTACTCGGACAGCGGCCGCGAGGTGGAACTCTCGTTCGCGGCGCTGCCGGCCACCCACCCTTTCGTATTGGTGCTCCCGCAAAACGTTTTGGAAACGCTCCTGGCCGAGCGCATCACCGCGCGGGGCGGACAGGTGCTGTGGCGCCAGCGGTTGTCCGCGCTGCAACCGCGGCCCGACGGGGTCTTCGCGGAGGTCGATCAGTTGGTGGGCACGGGCACCGGTTCGGCGGTGCCGCGCTGGGAGTTGGTCGTGGGGCACACCACCGAGGTGGTGGCGGATTACGCGGTGGGGGCCGACGGCCACGAATCGCTGGTGCGGCGGCTGTTGGACATCGAGTGCGATTACCTGGCGACGCCGGAGTTGTACGTCGTCTATGAGTTCGAGCCGGAATCGCCGTTGCCGGACGAGCTGGGCGTGGTGGTGGCCGAGCAGCGCAAGAGCGTGCTCTGGCCGTTGCCGGGCGGCCGTTGCCGGTGGTCGTTTCAAATGGCCGGGACCGACGACACCGAGTTCGCGGAAAAGGACCGCAACCCCACATGGGTTGAACCGGCAACTTTGGCCCAACGCACGCGGGAGCGGCTCGAAAAAAGGCTCCAACTGCGGGCGCCTTGGTTCGATCCCGGCATCCGGACGGTGGATTGGGCGGTGGACATCCAGTTCCAAAACCGGCTCGCGCGGCACTACGGCCGGGACCGCTGCTGGCTGGTGGGCGACGCGGCACACCAGGCGGCGCCCGCCGGCATTCAGAGCATGAACGTGGGGCTGCGCGAAGCGGCGGAACTCGCCGGCATTCTGATCCGGCTTTTGAAGGGCGATGGCTCGGCGGATCTCCTCGAGGACTACGAGCGCAAATTCCGGAGCGAGTGGCTGACGCTGCTGGGAGCGCAAGGCACCCTGAGCGCGGACCCGGACGCCAAGCCTTGGGTGAAGGCCCACGCCAAACACCTCCTGTCATCGCTTCCCGCCTCGGGCGAAGACCTGACGGCGCTGCTCAGGCAAATCGGCTTGACGCTGGCTTGAGCGAAAATCCCGTGAGCGCCTGCCAGGAGCCGGCTTTACTGGCCGGCGAGTCGCGAGCCAGCCACCGACGGGTCGCCGCAACCTGTTCTTGTAACCGGCCGCGGTTCCGGCGTGAATAATCGGCGTGACGCCCGCCGCACCAACGCCCGTCCTCGAGGCTGCCCGCCTCACGAAGCGTTATGGCCGGGTCACGGCGTTGGACGCCGTCGATCTGCAGGTGCGGCCCGGCGCCATCGGGTTGCTGGGGCCAAACGGAGCCGGCAAAACCACCTTGATGAAGTGCCTGCTCCAATTGCAGCCCATCACCGACGGCCACGCCCGGTTGCTGGGCCGTGACGTTGCCCGCGAGGGCCGCGAGCTTCGCAAGCTGGTGGGTTTCGCGCCGGAGCAGGACTGCCACATCCCCCGCATGGTCGGGTGCGAGTACGTGACGTATTGCGCGCAGTTGTGCGGGCTGCCGTTTCAAGTGGCCCGCCAGCGCGCGCACGAAATGCTCGACTTCGTCGGCATGGGCCAGGAGCGGTATCGCGAGATCGGCACCTACTCGACCGGCATGAAGCAGCGGGTGAAGCTGGCGCAAGCCATCGTCCACGACCCGCAAATCGTTTTCCTCGACGAGCCCACCAACGGCCTCGACCCCAAGGGCCGGGTGCAGATTCTCGAATTGGTTCACACGCTTTGGCGCGAGCATGACATCACGGTGGTGCTCTCCTCGCATCTGTTGCACGACGTGGATCGAATCTGCGACCAGATCATCATCATCGCGCAGGGCCGCGTGCTGGTGCACGACACCTTGGAGAACTTGAAGGCGCGCCGGCGCGGCACCGCCGAGGTGGTGCTGGCGCATCGGCAGGGCGATTTCGTCGCCGCCTGCCAGCGCCGCCAGTGGCCTTGCGACGCCAGCCCGAACGGCCGCTTGCGCGTCGATCACGGCGGCACGGACGTCACGCCGGTCCTGGAATTGTTGCGCGAAATCCAACTGGTGCCGCTGGAAATCGTGCCCAGCCCGAACGTCCTCGAAGAAACGTTCCTGCACGCACTGGAGACCTCCCATGCCACTGCATGAAGCGCATTACCAGCACTGGGAAGGTGTCCGCTCGGGCATCTGGAGCCGGCGCGCGGTCATCGCGGCGAACGGCCTGCGCGGCTGCCTGCACGGCAAGTGGCTGCGGCGGGTGCTGGCGGCGTGTTGGGGCGGCGCGTTGGCGCAGGTGGCCGTCCTGTTCGCGCTGGGCCAGTTGCTCGTGAAGGACAGCCTGGTCGCGCGCAGCACCCACAATTTCGATCCCCAGCTCCGAGGCTTTCTGCAAGGCCTGGTCGGCTGGCTGGAACAACATCCCGAGATTTCCGTCCGGGTGACGCAGGATTTTCTGTTCTACCAGCTCAGCGGGTACCTGACCGTCTTCACCATGCTGGCGATCGCGCTGGCGGTGCCGCATCTGATCACGCGCGACCTGGGCAGCAAGGCGATCCTGATTTACTCGTCGAAGGCGATCACCCGCTGGGACTACGTGCTGGGCAAGGCTGGCACGGTGTTCGGATTGATCGGGTTGACCTGGCTGGGGCCGGTCGCTTTCTCGTGGTTTTTGGGCAACCTGCTGGCGCCGCACTGGCATTTCTTCTGGCACTCCCGGCTGGCCTTGCTGCACGCCGGCCTGTACGGGCTGTGCGCCGCGGCGGTGCTCAGCGGCCTGGCGCTGGGCGTCTCCGCCATTTCGCCGCGCGAGAAGATCACGGCCACCGCCTGGCTGGCGATCTGGCTGGTGGGGCGCGTCTTCAGCTCCATCGGCAATGCGCCCCGCGAAGTGCTGGCCAGCACGCCGCGGCATTGGCTGGAGCACCTGAGCACCACGTTCAACCTCGGCCAGCTCAGCGCCTCGATCTTCCGGCTCGGCGACGACCTCCAGTTGGCGCGCGAGAACGTGCCTTTGATCGGCAACCTGCTGCGCCAGGCGAACCCACACGCGCTCGCGGCCGTCCAGTCGCCGGACGTGTGGGGGGCGGTCATCAGTCTGGGCGTGATGCTGGCTATTGCCGCCGCGCTGGTGGCCTGGAGGGTGAAACCGGAATGAGCGGCGAACCCGTCATCCGGGCCTGCGGCCTGAGCCGGTGGTACGGCATCGTGATGGGGCTGAACAACGTCAGCTTCGAGCTGGCGCCGGGCCTCACTGGCCTGGTGGGTCCGAACGGCGCCGGCAAGAGCACGTTGATGCAGATCGTCACCGGCCAGCTTCAACCCAGTTCCGGCACACTCACGGTGTTCGGCGAAGCGCCTTGGAACAATCCCCGGCTGCTCGCGCGGCTGGGTTACTGTCCCGAGCACGAGGCTTTGCCCGGCGATCTGCGGCCGCTCGAATGGCTGCGCGGCCTTGGGCTGCTGTCCGGCCTGACCGCGGCCGAAACGCAGCGCCGCGGCGAAGCCATGCTCGAAACGGTGAAGCTGCCGCGGGAGGCGTGGGGGCGGCGGATGGGCCAGTATTCCAAAGGCATGAGGCAGCGGGTGAAGCTCGCCCAGGCGTTGTTGCACGAGCCCGATTTGCTCGTCCTGGATGAACCCATGAACGGCCTGGACCCGATGGGCCGCCAGGAGATGGCGCAGATTCTCCGCGACTGGGCTGCCGCGGGCACCAGCATCGTGATCTCCAGCCACATCCTCGCGGAGCTGGAATCGCTTTGCCAGGACATCCTCATTCTCAACTGGGGCCGGATCATCGCGTCGGGCAACCAGATGGAAATCCGCGCCGACCTCAAGGATTGGCCGGAGGAACTCCAGGTGCATTGCGATGCCCCGGACCGGCTGGCGCGGCGCCTGTTCGACAGCGGCCTGCTCCTTGGCTTCGACCTCCAGCCGCAGGCCGGCACGGTGACGTTTCGGATCAAGGATCCGCCGGTCTTTTACCGGCAATGGCTCGAGTTGCTGCTGGGCAGCGGGGTGCGCGTGTACGAAGTGCGCGGGCTGAACCGCTCGCTGAGGCAGATTTACGAAAGGGTGACCGCCTGAACCCGCTCCGCCTGGGCTAGCGCCATGTCCACCCGCGTTTCAGTTCCCGTTGCCGAAGCCGCGCAACCGACGTTCGTCCGGACGGTCAGCGGCCTGTGGCTGTTGACCTGGCGCCGCCGCCTGGCCTGGCGCCAACTGCCGACGCTGCTTGCCACCGTGCTGGCGATTCCGGTGCTGGCGGGGTTGGCGGCGTTCGGGCGCACCGGCCAGCCGGCGATGTTTTTCCAATGGGTGGTGGTGTTTTTTCTCCAGGTGGCGCTGCCGCTTTACTGCCTGGCGGTGCTAGGCGATGTGATTCGCGGCGAGTTGCAGACCAACACGCTCGTGTTTCTCGCCACGCGCCCGCTCAGCCGCGCCCGGCTGTTCCTGGTCAAGTTCCTGTGCGAACTCGCCTGGGTGGAACTGCTGGGCGTCGCCACCACCATGCTGTTGCTGGCGGTTGGACTGGCGCTCGGTGTCTCCCAAACGCTGGCGATGGTGCCGTGGTTGTTGGCAACGACGGCGCTGGCAGCGCTGGCTTACGGCGCCTTGAGCGCCTTGCTCGGAATGCTGCACCGGCGTTTCCTCGTGCTGGGCGCGATCTATGGTTTGGTGGTCGAGGTGGGCATCGGGCAAATCCCCACCAACATCAACAACCTGTCCATCAACCGCCACCTGCGGACCTTGCTGGCGAACCTCGCGCCGTTCCAGGACACGTACGGGTGGTCGCCCGAAGGCACGCTCACTTCCGTGCTCGTACTGACGATCGCGCCGGTCATTTTAGCGGGGTTGGCGGCGGCGCTCTTCACCTGGCGCGAATACCATTACAGCGAGGAGATGCACAAATGATACGCGACGACACCGCGAATTTCGCGGGCGCAGGGCTGCCGTGCAATCGGCGCCGCGGGCTCGCGGCCGGTCGCCGCGCGTTTCCGTCCGGTGCCAAGTGAGGTTGCCGATGCGAAAGAAATCCAGGCACCCGCCCGCTGAACCGTCGGCCGAGGCCCGGCCCAGCGCCCGGCAGGTTGTCCTCCCGGCGTGGAAGAAGGTGCTGTTCGCTGTCCTGGCGACGATCCTGGCCTTCGCGGCGTGGGAAGGGCTGCTGGCCGTTTTCGGCGTAAAACCCGCCTGGTATTCCGCCGACCCGTACGTCGGCTTTTCCTCGTCGATACCGCTGTTCGTCGAGGAAACGGCCGCGGACGGCACCCGGATGATGGTGACGGCGCCGAACAAACTGCGGCTCTTCAATGCCCAGCAGTTTCCGCGGAAGAAGGCGCCGGGAACGTTCCGCATTTTCGCGCTGGGCGGTTCGACCGCCTACGGCCGGCCGTATGACGATGCCACTTCGTTCGTGGGTTGGCTGCGGGAATATCTGCGCGCGCTGGCGCCGGACCGAAAATGGGAGGTGATCAATGCGGCCGGAATCAGTTACGCGAGCTACCGGGAGGCGAAGCTGATGGAAGAACTCGTCGCCTACCAGCCGGACCTTTTCATCGTGTGTTCCGGCCAGAACGAGTTTCTCGAAGAGCGCACTTATGGCAAGATTCGCGACCTGCCCGAAAGCGTGCGCGGCGCCGGCGCGCTCGTCAGCCGGACCCGGACCGCGGCGGTCGTGCGCAAAATCGTCGAGTCGCTGAAGCCCTCGTCTGGCGCTGGCGACCGACCGGTCACCGTGCTCGAAGGCGAAGTGGTGACCAAGTTGGACCACACGGTCGGTCCCGACGCTTACACCCGTGACGACGCCTTGCGGGAACAAGTGCTGCGGCACTTTCGTTTCAACCTGGCCCGCATGGTCGAGATTGCCCGGTCGGTCGGCGCGGGGGTCATTTTCATCACGCCTGCCACGAACCTTCGGGATTGTTCGCCGTTCAAGAGCGAGCATCGCGCCGGGCTGTCCGCCGACGATCTTCGCCGCTGGCAGGCGTGTTTTGACCAAGCCCGCCAAGCGCTGACCCAAGGTTCGGACGCGGCTGCGCTGGCCGCCTTGGACCGGGCCGTCCAGATCGATGACCGCTACGCCTTGGTCCACTTCGCGCGCGGGCAGATTCTCGTCCGGCTCGGGCGGTTTGCGGAGGCGAAGCAAGCGTTCGAGCGCGCCCGCGACGAGGATGTCTGCCCGCTCCGGGCCTTGGGACCGATGCCTGGCATCGTGGCCGCGGTGGCCGCGGAACGGCAGGTGCCGTGCATTGACTTTGTGGCGATGCAGGAGGCGCGTTCGGAGCACGGCATCCCGGGCGCCGCCGTTTTCCTCGACCACGTGCATCCGACGATCGAAAGCCATCGGCTGTTGGCGCTCGAACTTCTGAAAACGATGGAGCGCGAAGGTCTCGCTAGACCGTCCTGGGATGAGGCGGCCATCCGCCAGGTGACGCAGAAAGTCGAGTCCAGCGTGGACCCGGCCAAGCAAGGCATCGCCTTGATGAACCTGTCCAAGGTGCTGGGTTGGGCCGGCAAGCTTTCGGAAGCCCACCGGCTGGCCGTCAACGGCGCGCAACTGAACACCAACCGCGCCGACGTGCAGTACCAGGCTGGCTTGTGCGCCCAGCTACTGGGCCGGGTGGATGACGCGATCCGGTACTATCGGCGTGCGGTGGCTCTCGATCCCGCAGCCTCGGATCCGCATGGCAATCTCGGGGTCGCGCTCGAAGACAAGGGGGAACTCCAAGAAGCCTGCGAGCAATTCGAGGCGGCCATCCGTTACGGCGATCCGGTCCAAGTGACTCGCAACCGGGCGAACTTGGCACGGGTGCGGCAGAAACTTGGCCCGTCGGCGCCCGGCAAGTGAGCGCGCCCGGCTCTCCCGTCGCGGAACGCGCGGTCACATGAACGGGTAAATGAAGGGGGCCAGAGCGGAACTGGTCGAGAAGACGACCAGTGCGGCGATGATGAGCAGCAGAAGCACCAGAGGCGCCAGCCACCATTTTTTCTCCTGCCGGAGGAACGACAGGAACTCTTTGCCGAGCCGCCACACGAGGAGGCCAGATTAGTCGGAGGCGTCGAAGGTGGCAAAAGATTCCGCTTTGCCCGAACCCGCGTGGCTGCCTGTGCGGAACGAGCCCGGCCTGGATGCCGGGTGAATCGGCGCCCCCCCGTGACGGCACCCTGCCTTCTTTTTTTTGATTTGCCGGATTTTTCGCTTGTTCCGCCTGTCGGGAAGACCTATAAACCGTTACAACAACCAGTTAGCATCCATCAAACGAGTCATTAAAACCTGTCGTTTAAACAAGGCTATGAACCCACTAAACCCCAAAACCGCCTCGCGTTTGGGCTTTGCCCTGGCCGGCTTGCTGGCCGCGGGCAGCGCCTTCGCGCAAGCTACTCCCAGTCTCCTGGCGTACTGGGATTTCAACAATGCCAGCAACCCCAACCAAACCCTCGACAAGCTCTATGCCTTCGCGGGCGCACTGGAGGCCGGCGCGGCTTTCACGCCCGACGCGGGCGGCCGAACCGCCACGGCGGGCGACCGCGCGATGGATTTCGGCTATGACAGCAGCAAGCAGTTGGTGCGCATCGCCAAGGTGCCGTTTCTGAACGTCGCTGCCGCCCAGGACCAAATCACGATCGTGTTCTGGGAACAGTTGTACGAAGTCGCCAACATGTCGGCCTTCTGGGGGGCTTCGCCCACCAGCAACAACGGCGAGCGCGGCATCCAGGCACACGTGCCTTGGAGCAACAACAATATCTATTTCGACACCGCCGGCTGCTGTGACGCCGGCACCCAGCGCATCAACAAGGTCGTGGATACCTCCTGGCCGGGGTACGTGGACCAGAGTTACTGGTACACTTGGCGTCATCTGGTCTTCGTCAAGGACGGCGCCACCAAGCGCATTTACATCGACGGGCAATTGTTCCTGGAAGGCTCGAACACGGCGCCGCTGCCCGTGGATTTCTACCAACTGACGCTCGGCGCGCAAACCACCGGCGACAACAGCATGCGCGGCATCATGGATGATTTCGCCGTGTTTGCCGGTGCATTGAGCGCCGAACAAGTCACCCAACTCGCCGGGGGCACGGCGCCGGACAAGCTGACGGGCATCACCCTCAGCACCGATCCGCTGGTCGGGGCGGCGAACGGCACCCCGACGGGCTTTACGCTGGAAATCACCGACTCCCTGACGAAGCAGGCGAACAAGGACACCGTCACGGTCAAGTTCGACGGCGCGGACGTCAGCCCGACGATAACCAAATCCGGCTCCGCGACGACGATCGTGTACACCCAGCCCTCCGGTTTCCTGGCGCCCGGCTCGACGCACGAAGTGGCGGTCGCCTTCAAGGACGCGGGCGGCGCGGATTATGCGGCGACTCGCCCGTTCAAAGTCGTGAATTATGTGCTCGTGCCCGACGCATTCGCGCTGCCCGATGGCGCGGTGGACAAGACCAAGCCCGGTTTCCGAATGCGTCCCTACGGGACGGACGCCACCCAACCGAATACCCTCCAGTGGACCGAAGAGCAACTCGCTGGACTGCACGGTCCGAATCTGGCCGATCTTTCCGGCGCGGACGCGCAGGGCTTCTACGACCGCGACACTTACCTCAACTTCGACATCGCCAGCGGCATCGGCAACTTCCAAGCCAGCGCGGCGCCACCCTACGACATCCCCGATGAACCTTTCCCCGGCTTTCCGGGCACCCAGACATTGGACAACGGCACGGGTAATGCCTCCGAGGAAGTCTTGACCTACGTCGAGTTCCCCGCCACGGGCGTTTACACCATGGGCGTGAACAGCGACGACGGCTTCCGCGTGTCCACCGCTCAAAACGCGAAAGACAAGCTGGGGGTCATCCTCGGCCAGTTCGACGCCGGCCGCGGCTCGGCCGACACGCTCTTCACGTTCTACATCCAGAAAGCCGGCGTGTATCCCATGCGCCTGATCTGGGAAAACGGTGGTGGTGGCGCAAACCTGGAATGGTTCAGTGTTGAACCCACGGGCGAGAAAATCCTCGTAAACGATCTGAACAACCCCAAGGCTCTCAAGGCCTACCGCGCCAGCTCGTTCACCGCCGCCTACGTGGCGAGCGCTGCCCCCGGGTCGAACGCCACCGGCGTGGCACCGGACGTGGACATCGTGGTGGAAGTGACGGACGGTTCGACGGCGATCAACCCGTCCATGATCGCCATGACGGTCAACTCCCAGCCGGTCACGCCCACGGTGAACAAGACCGGGAGCACCACCAAGTTGACCGTGGCTTCCGCGGGCATGTTCGCGTCCGGCTCCACCAACCAGGTGACGCTCGCCTTCAAAGACCAGGCGACGCCCACGCCGATCGCGTACGATTATGCCTGGCGGTTCGTGGCGTTTTCCTACGTGACCCTCACGACCGATCTGTGGAGCGACTCGAACTCGACGGACAAGACCAAGCCTGGCTTCAACGTCCTCATCCACCAAGTCGATCCGGGTGACACGATCCTCG
>JAKCAB010000560.1:0-958 GCA_021839785.1 bacterium
TGTCGTCGCTACTGACCGCGAGGCGGTGCTCGCCGGCGCTGAGCGATCCACAACGACGTCAAAATCTCCGCCGAGCTTCACACAAACTGGAGAACCATACCACCTTCCGAAATCGCTGGCTTGACGCAGTTCGCGCTTCCCCGATGACCAGAGCCAAGTACATTGTTTGCGTATGTGCGGTGATGCTCTTCATCGCTTTAGGCTTCCGATTGGCGCGTTCCTCGCGAGCGCCGGCAAAGGGTATTGGATTTTCATTCGTCGGAGTACCAGTTGCGGCGACGGGCAGTTTCTCTTTCGGCATCACCAACGCGAGTCCTTTGGACGTTGCTTACATCGCCTGTGCGCCCCAAGTACAATCCAACGGCGCATGGCTGGAGGTGCAGCCGCCACGCGCGCCAGCCCTCTGCACGACACTTCCAGCCAGGCAGGGCGGTACACTTGTCGTCCCAGCCCCATCCTACCGAGGCATTTGGAGGGTGCCGGTCATCTGGTGCTACGGCCCGACCGAGGTGGAGTTTTTCGGAAGACGAGTTCAGAATTCCGTTACGCAGCTTTTGGATCCCAAAGCCACGCCGAGAGGTTTCACCCTCGTGTCGTACACCAATTACTCGACCGAGATTACCCAATGACTACAGCGCCGAACCATGCGCCGGAGCGAACGTGCGCCCCGCTTTTCCGCTCAAAGTATTGGAGGGACTTGGACGCCCTATTCACGCTCCACCTTCCTTTCCGGCGCACGTGGCCCAGCTTTATCGTTCGGCCGCTTGCCGATCGCGGGAGCATGTCATTTATGGCGACTAAAAGCTTCGCAGGCACCTGGAAACTCAACCTGGCCCAATCGGAGATTCCTCCGGTCACCAAAAGCCAGGTCCTCATGATCGACACTGATGGTGTCCACGTCACGATGACGGAGGAGCTCGTGAACGACCAGGGTGAGACCCTCATCATGATGAGGGTC
>JAKCAB010000560.1:968-9749 GCA_021839785.1 bacterium
GATCTGCAAATTCGACGGCCAGGACTATCCGGTCAAGGGCACAGCGTTCGCAGACACGGTTTCATACCGCCTTCTGGACCCCCATACCGTTGAGGGCATCGCCAAGAAGAACGGTCGGGTATGCGTCCGGGAAACAGCCGTGCTGTCCAAAGATGGGCACGTCGTTCGAGTGACATACTTGAGTTATGATGAGCGCGGGAACACCCATACCAGTCATGGTGTGTTCGAACGAATTGACCCGCACTGAAAGGGCAAGCGGCCTAAGAGCATGTCTGAAAAATGGTAGCAGCCGGCGTGAGCCGGCTCTGGCTGCGAGCCAAACCGAGGGATTTGCGACGAGATTGGAGCCAACGCACGTCGGCTGCTACGGCAAAATGGAATTTTCCGACACGCGCTGAGGCTTTCCCCGCGGCGCAACCCTGGCAAACGGCCTGGCACCTGGACTCGTGGGCCCGCGCAAGCCAGTGCCAATCAAGTTGACACGAACGGCGGCGCCGTTCTACGGTGCCGGGATGATCCAATGGGGGCAGCGCGATGGACTCGCTGCGCTCGCCTCGCCGGCCGTGAATAACCCCGCATCACCTATATTGGTCGTCATGCCATGACCACGAAGCGCAAAGTCATTTACGGAGCCACGGGCGCGATTGTCATCCTCGGCGGTTTTTTACTGACCCGTGCACCCGAACGAATGCCGCTGAAGTACCGGCCACAATTGATCGAACGACCGGATGAGTCATTTCAGTTTTTAGACTCCAAAGTCACGCGACAATCGGAAGTGAGTTTTGTTTGTCGTGGGAATTTGTGTTGCAGAATCAAGCTTTACACCGACCGGGTACTGGGCGCATTGAGACTAAGAAAGCCGCTCTACCGGGTGGGCGGCACCAGTGATTTCTTGTCGATCACCTATCGGTCCGAAGAATTAAGCGAAACATCATGTGCTCAGCCGTTCTTCAAAGATGAGCAAGACAAGACGGTATTTCCAAACACATTCTATTCCACGTACGATGCCAAGACAGGAACGGGCACTCTGACGGTGGCGATACCGAAATCTGTGACGAACCGTTGGAAGCTCCACCTGAACATCCCGCCCGATGGCAAAGGTTTTTTCGGAGGAAAGTATGCGGTATTCAAATTTTAATCGATGGCCTAACCACCTATTAAGCCCGCGCGGTCAATAGACGAAAGACGTTTGGGCGCGAAGCGTTCAAGTTTCCGGTAGGCCGTTTCCAGAACGGGGCTCTGACTTGATTTCGCTGGGCAGCTCGGACGTTGGGGCGTCCGGCTAAACACCGATACGGATTTGCTCGAGCCGGTCAGAGCCCTGTGCCCTTGCCGCCGGGACCGCAACCGGCTTGCCACCCTTGGAAATCGCTTTTGTCGCGGGGCGAGGCTGGGTTAGGTTTCGCGGCAAAAAGTTGCCATGAAGACCATCAAACTCGGCCGAAGCTCGCTCGAATCCAGCGTTCTGGCCTACGGCTGCTGGCGCATCGCCGGCACATGGGACCCGGAACAGGTCACCCCGGAACGCCGCGCGGCCGGCCACGCCGCCGTGATCGCCGCTTACGAGGCGGGCTACACCCTGTTCGACCACGCGGACATTTATTGCCTGGGCGAGGCGGAAACCATCTTTGGCGAGGTGCTCGGCGAGGTGTCGGACATGCGCGGCCGGGTGCTCATCGCCAGCAAATGCGGCATTCGTCGGGCCGGCGACCCCGCCGCTGACGCGCCTTACCGGTACGACTTTTCGGCCGCGCACATCGTCGCTTCCTGCGAAGGCTCCTTGAAACGGCTGGGCGTGGCGACGATCGACCTGTACCTGCTGCACCGCCCGGACTTTTTGTGCGAACCCGCGGAGGTCGCCCAGGCCTTCAGCCAGCTCAAGGAAGCGGGCAAGGTGCGCGAATTCGGCGTGAGCAATTTCCGGCCTTCGCAGGTGGCCATGCTGCAAAAAGCCTGCCCGATGCCGCTGGTCGTCAACCAGATCGAGTTGAGCCTGCTGCGCACCGAGCCGCTCCAAGACGGCACGCTCGATCAATGCGTGGCCGAGACGATCACGCCGATGGCCTGGAGTCCGTTGGCGGCGGGCGTGCTGGCGGGCCGGATCGGCACGTCCATGAGCGATCCTCACCACGCCCGGAAGGCGAAGCTGGACGACGTGCTGGGCATCTTGGCGCGCGAGCACGGCGTGAGCCGGTCGGCGTTGGCGCTGGCCTGGCTGCGGCGGCTGCCCGGCGGCGTGCTGCCCGTGGTGGGGTCCACGAATCCGGACCGCATCCGCGAAGCCGCGCAAGGCGCCGACATCGAGCTGTCCCGCGAAGCCTGGTATCGGCTGATGGAAGCCGCGCACGGTCAGCGGCTGCCTTGAAGCGGTGCTGCCGGGTTCGACCATGACGGACACCCTCCGCGCATTTATCGCTGTGGAACTGGGCGCCGAAGCGGCGTCGGCGGTGCGGACGCTCCAGCGCGAGCTGACCGACGCGATGCCGCGCGGCGCGGTCCGCTGGGCGAAACCGGACCAACTGCACCTGACGCTCCAGTTTCTGGGCAACGTCGCCGCTGACCGGGTCGAAGCGCTCAAAGACAGTCTGGCCGCGGCGCTGGCTGGCAACCCGGCGTTCACGCTGCGGCTGGATCCGATCGGCGCGTTTCCATCGCTGCGGGCGCCGCGCGTGATCTGGGTGGGCCTGGCGGGCGACGTGCCGGCGCTGGCGGCGCTGCAAGGCCGCGTCGCCGACGCGATCCGGGACTTTGGCGATCACACGGAGACGCGCGATTTCCACCCGCACTTGACGCTTGGCCGGGTGAACCGCGGCGATCCGTGGAAGGCGCGGGTGCTGGAAACGGTGATTGCCAGTCAGCCGCCCCCGCCACCCGCCGCTTGGCGCGTGGACGAAGTGCGGTTGTTCCGCAGCGAACTCCAACCTTCGGGCGCGGTCTATTCGGTGCTCGCGCGTTTCGCCCTTGTCTGAACCGGCCGGCGCGGCAAGTTACGACTCACTGAAATGGCAGTCGCCTCACGCCAGAGCCGTTCACCCGACGTTGCCGACGCTGCGGTTGGAGTCCGCGAAAAGCGCGGCCCCGCGCCGGGCACGGACGCGCAGGGCCGCGTCGTTTGGGACGGGCGCGTCCGGCACCTGTACGTGCACGTCCCGTTTTGCGCCCACAAGTGCGAGTACTGCGCGTTTTTCTCCGAGGTGCCGCGCGGCGACTTGATGGACCGCTACGTGGCGGCGCTCGGCCGGGAGTTGGAATTGGTCGCCGCCGATTTGAAGCCGCGCACGATTTACTTCGGCGGCGGCACGCCGTCGTTGCTCACGCTGAAGCACTGGGAAACGCTGTTGCGGCAAATGGCGCGGCTGAGCCTGCTCGGCGCCGACGAGTTCACGGTCGAGTGCAACCCCGCCACGGTGTCGCCGGACAAGGCGCGGCTGCTGCGCGAGTTCGGCGTCAACCGCATTTCGATGGGCGTGCAGTCGCTGGACGAAGACCTGCTGGACCGGCTCGGCCGCATTCACAGCCGGGCGCAGGTGTTCCAGTCGTTTGCGGCATTGCGGGCCGCGGGTTTCGACAACTTGAACCTCGACCTGATGTTCGCCATTCCGGGCCAGACGATGGCGGTGTGGCGCGAGACGTTGCGGGAGGCGCAGGCGCTGGGCAGCGAGCACCTGTCCAGCTACGAGGTGATTTACGAAGAAGACACGGCGCTGTTCGCCCAACTCAAGGCCGGCGCGTTCGACGTGGACGAAGACCTGGCCTGCGGCATGTACGAGGAGTTGGTGGGCACGGCGGTGGCGGGCGGGTATCGCCAGTACGAGGTGGCGAACTTCGCGCGGCATCGCGGGCCGGCGCCCGCCGAGGTGCCGGATCGCGCCTGCCAGCACAACGTGAATTACTGGCGCGGCGGCTCGTTTTATGGCTTGGGGCCGAGCGCGACCGGCTACGTGCGCGGCGTGCGCACGCGCAACTGGGCGAACACGCAACTCTACTGCGAGCGGCTCGAACGCGGCCGGCGTGCGTTCGAGTCGCGCGAAGAATTGTCGCCAAAGGCGCGCGCGGGCGAGTTGCTCGCCTTTGGGCTGCGGATGAACGCCGGCTGGCCGTTCGCGGATTTCGCGGAACTCACGGGCTTCGACCTGCGCGGCGAATGGGCGGAGGACATCGCGTGGCTGGTGGCGCAAGGTTTCGCGCAATTGGCTGCCGACCGCCTGCAACTCACGGCGCGCGGACTCCGCTTCGCCGACCTGGCGGCGGAGCGCGTGTTGCGGCCGGAGTGAATGTCCGGGGGTGGCCGGGAATTTTTCCGCGGGCTTTTCCCGGCCGGGAGCGATGACTTTCCTCTCAAGTCGAAGGCGATGAAATTCGAAGCTCGAAAGCCGAGGCTCGAAGGAACTCCGAAAACCGAAATTCGAAGTTCAACGGGCGTTTGCCGGGAGGTTTGCCTTCGGCTTTCGGCTTTCGGTTTTCGAGTTTTCGGTCGCGAACACTGCTTGTCTCGCGGGGCGGGGCCACCACGCTCACTGGACGACGCAGGTACGGCAGAAGCGGTGGGGTAGGTCGGTGACGGCGGCTTCCTGAAACGCGGTCTCGCTGGCGGAGCCGGTTGACGCCGGACCGGCGTGTGAATCCCCGGCGATGCCCGGGCTTGGTCCGGTGTCCGTTCCCGCATGGCCGCAACGGCGCGATCGGATATTGACACGGGTCCGATGCCTGCTCTGCTGGCGCCATGCTACGGGCGTTCCGGTTGTGCGCCACATTCCTGGCCGGTCTGGTGTCAGGCAACGGGATCGCCGCCGATGCGGCCGGGTCTGCCGGGGAGGGTTGGCGAAGCCTGGAGGTTCGTCCAGACCCAGGCGGGAAGCCGGGTTTCACCATTACGGATTCGCCGCGCGCTGGGATTACTTTCTCCAATCTTTTGCGGGGCGATGCTTATCTGACCAACGCCGTGGCCCACAACGGTTCGGGCGTAGCCATTGGCGACGTGGATGCCGATGGCTGGCAGGACATCTATTTCTGCTGCCTGGAGGGTTCCAATCGACTCTACCGGAATCTCGGAAACTGGCGTTTCGCGGAAATGGAGGCCGGCCCGGCCGCCTGCGCCGAGCAGTTCTCCACCGGCGCCACCTTCGCGGACGTGGACGGCAACGGCAGCCTGGATTTGCTGGTGAACGGCATCGGGACCGGCACGCGGTTGTTTCTGAACAATGGCCAAGGCCGGTTCACCGAGCGGACCGATTCCGGCCTCTCGCGGACGGCGTCGGCGACGTCGCTGGCGCTGGCGGACATCGATGGCGACGGGGATCTCGATTTGTACTGCACCCACTACATCGACGTGATGCACCTGGCGGATCCGACGACCCGGTTCGCCTTGGCGAAGCGAGGCAGCCAGTGGGTGGTGACGAAGGTCAACGGTGAGTCCGCCCTGTTGCCGCCATGGAAAGACCGGTTCGAAGTGCTGCCGGACGGAAGCGTGCGCGAGTTGCCCGAGTTCGATGGGTTTTACCGGAACGACGGGCAGGGGCGATTCGTGCCGATCCTTTTCGAGCCAGGTTTGTTTAAGGACGAGACCGGCCGGCCCATCGCGCCTTCCCGCGATTGGGGGCTCTCCGTGATGTTCCGGGACCTCAACCAAGACGGCGCGCCCGACTTCTATGTGTGCAACGACAACGCGTCGCCTGACCGCGCCTGGATCAACACCGGCCGCGGGACATTCACGGCCCTCCCGCTCGACCGGTTGCGCCACACCAGCCGCTCCTCGATGGGACTCGATTTCGCGGACGTCAACCGCGACGGTCGGGACGACCTCTTCGTGCTCGACATGCTCGCCCGCGAGCATCGGAAACGCATGACGCAACTCGTGCGGGACCGTCCGAAACCGGAGGACATCGAGCGGGCGGACGCCCAGCCGCGCTTCAACCGCAACATGCTGTTCCTGGCCCGCGAGGACGGCTCCTACGCGGAGACCGCGTTGATGGCTGGCGTTGCCGCCACGGGTTGGTCCTGGTGCCCGATGTTTTTGGACGTGGACCTGGACGGCTACGAAGACCTGCTCGTCACGACCGGTTTCGGGATGGATGTGATGGATCGGGACAGCCACGATCAGATGCGGGTGCAGATGCGCCGGATGACCTCCGAGCAGCGGAGGCGAGCTCGCCAGATGCATCCAGCCTGGCCAACCCGGAGCCTCGTTTTCCGCAACCGCGGCGATGGCACATTCGAGCCGACCCGTCAGTGGGGCTTCGACCGCGAAGGTATCTCGAATGGCGCGGCCTTGGGCGATCTCGACAACGACGGCGATCTCGATGTCGTCGTCAACAATCTGAACGCGGTGGCCAGTCTCTATCGCAACGAAACTTCCGCGCCACGGATCGGCGTGCGCTTGAAAGGACTGCCGCCGAACACGCAGGGGATCGGCGCCCGGATTTCTTTGGTGGGCCGCTCGCTGGCGCAATCGCAGGAGATGATTTGCGGTGGTCGTTACATGTCCGGCGACCAGGCCATGCGCGTGTTTGCGGCCCTCCCGAACGCAGAGGAACCGCTGAAGATCGAAGTGCGCTGGCGCAATGACGCTCGCAGCGTTGTGACGGGTGTCCAAGCGAATCGCCTTTACGAGCTCCAGCAACCGGCAGAGTCGAATCCAGTTCAGGCCGCCTCCGCGCCAGCCGCGGCGCCGCTCCTCGCCGACGTAACGTCGTTGATTGGCCACGTCCACTTCGAGGCGCCGTTCGACGATTGGGCGCGTCAACCGCTGTTGCCGCGTCGCCTGAGCCGTCTCGGACCGGGCGTGAGTTGGTACGACGTGGACGGCGATGGGTGGGAGGATCTGATCGTCGCGGCAGGTCGGGGCGGGAAGCTGGCGGTGTATTTGAACGAGGAAGGACGTGCGTTCCGCCACCTCGCCGGTGGGCCGCGGGCATCCGGCGATCAAGGCGCGATTCTGGGCTGGCCGGATGGCCGCGGCAACCGCTACCTACTGGTCGCGACCTCGAACTACGAAGCGGACGATCCCACGAAAAGCGCGGTCTCCGCCGGGGCGGTCACGAACCTCGCCGCTTGGCAGCCCATGCCCGCCGGCAGTGCCAGCTTGGGACCGATGGCGATGGCCGACGTCGATGGCGACGGGGACTTGGATTTATTTGTGGGTGGCCGCTGCGCCCCGGGCCGGTATCCGGAGCCGGTCGCGTCCTCTATCTGGTTGAACGACCACGGCAAGCTGGTGCCCGGTGGCCCAATCAATGAACCCTTCCGGGCAGTCGGTTTGGTCAGTGGGGCGACGTTCGCCGACCTAGACGGCGACGGTGACTCTGACCTGGCGCTGGCCACGGAGTGGGGACCCGTCCGTGTGTTTCGCAATGAAGCTGGGCGCTTCGAGGACGTCACCGTCGCCTGGGGCCTTGCCGAGAGGACGGGATGGTGGACCAGCGTGGCGGCGGGTGATTTTGACGGCGACGGCAGGCCGGATTTGGCCTGTGGCAATTGGGGCCGAAACTCGATTTACGAGCTGTACCAGCCTACGACGCTGCGACTGTACTACGGCGACTGGGACGGCGACGGCGTGGTTGAAACGATCGAAGCCTGGCCGAGCGGCGGCCAATGGCTTCCGGTGCGCGACCGAACCTGGCTGGAGCGCGGACTGCCTGACCTGGCCAGCCGCTTCCCCGCGCATCGGTCCTTCGCCGAGGCCACGCTGCGTGAGATGCTTCCTCCCAACCAAGAGAACTCTGCGTACCGGGAGGCAGCCCAGCTCGCCTCGATGGTGTTCCTAAACCGTGGCGGGCGGTTTGAACCGGTGCCGCTTCCACGCGAAGCCCAGCTCGCGCCCGTCTTCGCTGTCAACGTGGCTGACTTCGACGGCGACGGCATCGAGGACCTTTTCCTGGGGCAGAATTTCTTCGGCTCCGCGTCCGATCTTTCGCGCGATGATGGCGGACGTGGATTGTTGTTGCGCGGCATTGGAGATGGACGGTTCGAAGCCGTGAATACGTCTGCCAGCGGAATCGTAATTCTTGGAGAGGAGCGCGGCGCGGCGCTGGCTGACTTCAACCACGACGGTCGCGTTGACCTGGCCGTTTCGCAGAACGGTGGGCCGACCCGGCTGTTCGTGAATCGAGAGGGAAAGCGCGGCCTGCGCGTCTCTCTGCATGGGCCGCCGGCTAACCCGGACGGCATAGGCGCCAAGATGCGAGTTGTGTACCCCGGCAACCGCCGTGGGCCGTGTCGCCTCGTCCAGGCGGGATCGGGTTATTGGTCGCAGGATGCCCTGGCGCAGATTCTCGGTCTCCAAGAGAACCCGCAGGCCGTGTGGATTCGCTGGCCCGGCGGCAAAGAGCAGATTGTGCCGGTAAGTGCTCCCGAACGGACGCTGGGCGTGGACTTCGAACCATGAATAACCGAACCCGACCTCCGCGTTTCCACCCGGTTTCCGCCGCTGTGGTGGTCTTGGCGGCAGCGTTCATGAGCCTGCCGGGCTGCAACCAACGAGACTCGGCTCAGCCGACTCAGTCGTCCAGCACGGCCCCGACAGCGCCACAAATTGAACTGGTGCCGTTGACGAACATGGTCCTTATCAAAGCCGGCTCGTTCGTCCGCATCCGCCAACCCGTCACCCTCACGCGCGATTTCTGGCTTGGGAAGTATGAGGTGACGCAAGCGGAGTATGCTGCTCTCATGGGGAAAAATCCGAGTCACTTCCAGGGCGACTCCAACCGCCCGGTCGAGAAGCTGAGTTGGTTCGACGCCGAGGCTTATTGCGCCGCGGTGAGCGCCCGTGAGCAGCAGGCCGGG
>JAKCAB010000118.1 GCA_021839785.1 bacterium
AGGGTTGGGGCCAGGACGGCTACGTTTCGCGCGTGCAGATCATCGACCTCGGCCCCGACACCTTGAAGGCGCGCGGCGTGATCGAGCACGCGCTCCAACCCCGGCGGGCGACCGTCCACGGCGATCGCATCCTGTCCGTGTCCGGCCGCGAACTGTTGAGCGTGGACGCGGCCGACCGCGATCACCCGGTGGTGGCGGCGGATCTTGAACTGTCCTGGCCGGTGAATCGCGTCCTGCCGGTCGGCGATTTCCTGCTCGAACTGGCGGGCGGCCAAAGCTGGTACAACGCACCGACGCCGGTGGTCCGCGTGGCCCGCGCCAGCGAACCGGACACGGCGCTTGGCCGCGTCGTCTTGACGGAAAACCTCCCGCTCTTGGGCGCGACGGCCCGCGACGGCGTGTTGTATGTGGCGCAAGGCGACACGAGTTGGTTGGAGGTGCCCGAAGCCAAGCCGGGCGAGCCGACCCCCGAACCGAAGGCGCGGCTGCTGGTTTCCACGTTCAGCCTCGAAGCCTTGCCGGAGTTGAAGCCGCTCGGTTCTTACGCGACGGAAGTGGACCCCCTCAATGGCGCGGGCGAGTTTCAAATGCTCTGGCCCCAACCCGGCATCTTGCTGCTGGCCGGCCAAGGCGGCTCGTATTGGTGGGGCTGGGGCCTGCCGGTGGACGCGGGCATCGGCGGCATCCGCCCCGGCATTTGGTGGCCTGGGTGGGGCGGGGGCAGCGGACGCTTGATCGCGCTCGACGTGAGCGATCCCGCGGCGCCGAAGCTCGCCTCGGATTTGAAATTGGGCAGCGATGGCAATTGGTGGAGTTTCAGCCAGGCGTTCACGGCGGAGGGCATCGTGTTGCTCAGCCACCAGGCTTCTGAGTTCGTCGAAGGCGTGACTCTTCCCGGCCAGCCGGCACCGGAGCCTTACGAGGTCGTCAACCCGGACGGCTCCAAGGAAACGGTCACGCCGCCAGCCGGCATCTGGGTAACCAAGTATTACCTCGACGCCGTTGACTATGCCGATCCGGCCTCGCCCACCGTGCGTCCGCCGGTGAACCTGCCCGGCACCCTGCAAGGCGTGGCCGCCGGTGGCGCGCTGCTGTTCACTTCCGGCCCGCACTGGGACGAGAAATGGCAGACGGACTGGACCGAGTACCTCGACGCCTGCGCCTACGACAACGTGGAGGTGACGCTCGTGGCCTCGCTGAAACAGCCGACGACCTGGCCGCACGCGGTCACGGTTCGCGACGGCACCGTGTTCCTGGCACGGCCGGACGAGACGCCGTCAACGGGAGGCGCACTGGAAGCTTGGGGCCTGAACCAATCGGGCGCCTTCGAACTGCTTGGGAAAATCGCCCTTGCCGCGCCGGCGAGCCAACTGGCTTGTGTGGGCAACGCCTTGCTGGCGCAGACCAGCCCCGACGTTCTGCTGGTGGATGCCTCCGATGCCACCGCGCTCAAAGTGGTGGGCAGCGGGTCGCCGGGCGGTTGTGTCTGGGCCGATCTCACCTCCGCGGCCGGGTCAACGGATGCCGGCGTCTGGATTCCACTGGGCGACTACGGCCTGTTCGGTTTGAAGGCGAACCAGACGCCCTGACGACTGAGGCGCCGCGCCGGCTGGAGCCACCGTTGGGGAGTCGGCCACCAACCGTGCCGGGGCGGCGGTGTACCGCAATGCGACGGCGGCGGGAGCAAATGAGGCCTCAACGGAAGAGTCTGCCGGCAAACCAGGCAATCATCGCAGGCGAGGCGAAAACTCGTGAGAGGTAGGAACGCGGAATAGTCGCCAGCGTTCAGCGTCCACCGTCAGATCCACCTGGTACCATTCAAAAAACCAAAGCTGTGAATCTCCTGCCAGGCGCCCGTTTTGTGTTCTGGTCGTGTTCAGGCAGGCTTGGCGTAGATGGCGATCGACGGGGCCTCAGCCACGGCGGACTCGTCAGCCCCGAGAGCCGAGGGGCGGTCGATAACACCGAACTCCGCGACCGCCAAACCTTCCACCAACAGCGTCTGGGCAAGTGAGTAGGCTTCGGCCACCCGATCGCCCGGGTAGGCCAGCTGGCGCAGGAATACCTCGACCGCCACCACTGGTGAACCGCGCGGCCGATCGAGGTCCACGGTCACACTCTCGCCGGGGCCTAGATCCAGGTCGAACAACGCCAGATTGTCTGGCTCACCCTCGGTAAAGTGGCGCACCACCACGGCCGAGAGGATGCACGTTTCGCCCGCGGAGTGAACGCGGTTGGCAAGCACCACCCGGCCTCCACCGTCGAGAAGTGAACGAAGCTTTTGTTCGCCTGGGAGGGTCGCTGGCATTCTTGGCTACAGGTTGCTTATGTCCGTGTCCAAGTTCAGGAATGGGCGATAAGTGTCAACCGTCACCCGCAGCTTGTTCCCGCCAACGTCCTGCGTGGTTGAACTGAGGCGCCACGGACGCGGGAAATTGGCATCGACGAAACGCCGGACGTCGTCGAGCTGATTGCCGGAGGTGGATTGGGTTTCGCGCACTTCCTGCACCCTTGGCAGCAAGACATCCACCAACACCCGAGGCGTTTTGCCCGCCTCCTCGGCCGGAAGATCGGCGGCCACAATGACCAGGGTTTTGACCGCGGTTTCCTCGCGGCTTGGCACGACATCGCCCGGCTGGGGGGGGTGTCGTAGTGCCGATACTTGACCTTCAGAAACAGCTTGTCGCCGGCCATGTCAACCGAAGCGGTGGCCGCATCGTTCATCTCCGTCGCCCCCCGCTGGTCTCTGAAGCCATCCGGCCCGGTCGTTTGAAACAGTGGGTGACCGGCGCTGTCGGCGATCTGAGCCCATACCTCACCGTGGCTGTAAGGCTCGTGCAATTTGAGCTGGGAAGATCCCTGGGGGAGTCCTTCCTGCAAGAACACAAACTCGACGAACACACGGCGAGGCGGTTTCTTCACCACCGTCCGCTGTCTGCCCGGAGGCCTGCGCGCGGCAGTGGAGCCGCCGCCGCCACCGGAATCGTCGGCTGCGAACGACAGGGCCTGGTTGGCGAGGTCTTCGGCGCCGCCGCCGGTCTGGCGATTGAAGAGGTCGTCTTCGCGGGTGGTTTCCGGCGGCGTGATTTCCCCGCAGCCTGCGAACTCGGCCGACGAAGCGACCGGCCCGCCCCCCGACGGCGACGAGGGCTTGGCCGCTCCGGCCGGGGTTCGCGTGTCCAAGTCGCGGGCGAAGTTCAGCCGCGCGCCTTCTTCAGTCACGTTCCTTGCCGGGCGGCTGCCCGGACCGCCACCCTCCGCTGCCCCCGGCCAGCCCGGAGGCGCCGCCGCTGGCCAACTGCGCAGCGATCCGCATGCGCTCGGTGTTGTTGTCCATCACCGTTTTGAGGTTCTGTCCTGCCTGCTCGCCAACCGCGGTGGCCCCCTGCGCGCTGGCCTGCAAGGCCGCCTGTGCCAACGCCGCCGTTTGCGCCATCCCGCTCAGGTCGCGGAACATGTTGCCGTTCTGGACGGCTGTGATGATGGCCGCGATACCGGTCGGATCGGGCAACGCCGTCGGGCTCTGGATCGTGAGGACGGGCGCGGAGAGCTGGCCCGGCTGGATCTGGTCCGATTGCGCCCGCGAGCCGGATTGCACCGGCGCGATGTCCGGCGCCGCGATTGGGATGGGCGAATCCTGCCAGTTTCAAAATCGGGTGAGGTCGGTTTTTTCCGCCGCGTGGTAGTGGCCGAGAACGGCTTCCGCGAACAGGCCGCCGGACGGCAGCGGGATGATCTCGGTCTTCGGCGCGGGGCGGTCCAGCCCGCGGCGCTCCAGCCAGGACTGCCAGGCCTTCTGCTCCTCGGCCCAGCGCGGGTCGTCGGGCTCGCCACCGGTGGCGATGTTCATCTTGAAGACGAGGAAGTTCGCCACCACGGCAAGCGGTTGGGGGTCCACAATCTGGCCCAGCGGCAAGCCGCGGTAGGTATAGCGGGCGAGCAACGCGGCCACCGTCGCGGCGTCGAGCGCCCGCAAAACGGCCTGGGTGTAGTGCAGACGGTTCGCCTCCAGATGATCGACGAGTTCGGGGGCGCTTCGGACGCTGCCGAACTTGACCACCTCGTAGGGAACGCTCGTCGGTTTCAACACGATGGGCGGAGGTTCAAAACCGGAATAATTGCTGGAACAAAGCCGGACTGTTCAGGCGAAGGAGCGGACCATGCACCTGCCGTCGGTGGTGTATGACTTCGTATTGCCTTGAACGTGAGCCTTCGCGCAGCGGTGCGTGGTTGTGGCCGGGAATCTCCCCTGCCTTACGGGAACCGCCGAATTTTGTGCGGAATTCGTGCGGGAACCTCAGATCCCCTTGTTTTCATTGGGTGAAGTGGTGGTGGTGGGAGAAGGATTTGAACCTTCGTAGGGCGTTAGCCCGACAGATTTACAGTCTGTTCCGATTGACCACTCCGGCATCCCACCGCCCGCGTCCCCGAAACGGGAACACCGATTAAGCCGAAGCCCCCCCGGCTTGTCAACCCACGCGCCTTTCCCTAGCTTGCGTCCATGTTCGATTCGCTGAGCAGCAAGCTCCAGAATGTCTTCCGTAACCTCCGCGGCCTCGGCCGCATTTCCGAGTCCAACGTCGCCGATTCGCTCCGCGACGTGCGCCTCGCGCTGCTCGATGCCGACGTCAATTTCAAGGTCGCCCGCGACTTCGTCGAGAACGTCAAACAGAAGGCCATCGGCCAGCAGGTCATCCAAAGCATCCAGCCGGGCCAGCAGGTCATCAAGATCATCCATGACGAGCTGGTGGAATTGCTCGGCGCGGAAAACGCCGGCCTCGAACTGAGCGCCGCGCCGACGTGCATTTTGATGGTCGGCCTGCATGGCTCCGGCAAGACCACTTCCAGCGGCAAGCTCGCCCGACTCCTCCAAAAACAGGGGCGCGCCCCGCTGTTGGTGGCCGCGGACGTGTATCGTCCGGCGGCAATGGACCAACTCGCCACGCTGGGCGAAAAACTGGAGCTGCCCGTTTTTGTGAAGCGCGGTGAAACCGACGTGCTGCGCATCGCCCGCGAGGCGCTCGATTTCGCCACCGCCAACCAGCGCAACGTGCTGATCTTCGACACCGCCGGCCGCCTCCAGATCGACGAACCGCTCGTCCAGGAACTCGTTCGCCTCCGCGACCTCGTGAAGCCGCAGGAAATCCTGCTCGTGCTCGACGCCGCCACCGGCCAGGAAGCCGTGAACGTGGCCACGCACTTCGACCAGGCGTTGACCATCACCGGCGCGATCCTGACCAAGCTGGACGGCGACGCGCGCGGTGGGGCAGCGCTGAGTTTTAGCTCGGTGGTCGGCAAGCCGATCAAGTTCATGGGCGTGGGCGAAAAGCTCGAGGACTTCGAGCCGTTCCACCCCGAACGGATGGCCCAGCGCATTCTCGGCATGGGCGACGTGGTGTCGCTGGTCGAAAAGGCCGCCGAGGCGGTGGACCTCGACGAGGCGAAGAAGCTCGAAGAAAAGATGCGGCGGGGCCAGTTCACGCTGGAGGATTTTCTCGGCCAACTACGCCAGATGAAAACGATGGGCCCGCTCGAAAACCTGGTCGGCCTGCTGCCCGGCGGGGCCGAGGCGCTGAAGAACACCGACCTGAGCAAGAGCGAAAAGGAGTTTCGCCGGATGGAGGGCATCATTTGCGCGATGACTCCGCAGGAGCGCCGCAATCCGAACCTCCTCAACGCCCGGCGCCGGCTGCGAATCGCGGGCGGCAGCGGCGTGAAAGTGTCCGAGGTCAACAACGTGCTGAACCGCTTCAACCAGATGCAGCAGATGATGAAGAAAATGGGCAAATTCCAGAAAATGATGGGCCGGATGGGCGGCGGTCTGGGCGGCTTGGGCGGGATGCCGCCGGGGAAGTTCGGGCGGTGAACGCAAAACGGCGGCGAGCGAACCCGGCCGCGGCCATTTCGAAACCGTTCGCCTCGCCGTCCGGCCAAGCGGGGACTCAAGCTTCGGAATTTTTCGCGCTGGTCGGGGTCACGTTCCGCGACGACGATCGCCTCGTTTTTCCGCGCACCGACTGGACCACCAGTGCCGATGAACAATGGGCCGTGCTCGGCCCGAACGGCGCGGGCAAGTCGCTGTTCGCTCGCACCTTGACCGGGCACGTGGTGCCGATGACCGGCGACGTACGCTGGACATTCGCCGGCGAAGTGTCGCCGGAGGCGTTGGTGGCGTTGGTGGCGCCACACACGCATCGCGACGTGCTCGCGCACGAGAGTTCCTTCTACCAATCGCGCTGGCACAGCGGCCTGGCTGAAGGCGAGTTCACCGTGCGGCGATTCCTGTCCCAAAACGCGGTCGAAGACATCAACCCGTTCGAGGTCAAGGCGCGTCGTCGCGACCGCGGGGCTTTCGCGCGCCACCGCCGCGAAGCGGTGCGGTTGCTGAGTATCGCCCCGCTGCTGGCGCGGCGGCGCCTGGGATGGCTTTCACCGGAATTGCATCTGCACCACCCGACCGGGTGGTCGTGCCTGGAGGTGGTTTGCTCCGGCTTCGCCGGCTCGATCGGCTTGCACGAGGCGGTGTCGGCGCACCGGCGGCGGATCGCCCGCGCGTGGTTGCAGCGATTGGGGCTGGGCGGACGCGCCGAAGCGGCGTTGGAGGAATTGTCGCTGGGGGATCAAAGGCTGGTGTTGCTCGCGCGCGCCGTCGTGAGGCGTCCAGAACTCCTGGTACTGGACGAGCCTTGTCAGGGGCTGGACCGCCGGCCCCGGCACTTGGTTCTCGGCGCCGCGGACGCGGTCGTGCGCGAGACCGACGCCAGCCTGTTGTTCGTGACCCATCACCGGCGGGAATTGCCAGCGTGCGTGACCCGCGAACTTCGGCTGCGCCAGGGCCAGGCGTTCGCGCATTGCCTACCGGGTCGATTACCCGCTGGCCTCGGGTTCCGCGCACACCGCGGCGCTGAACTTCACGGACGCCGCCGGAAGCGCCGCAGATCACCAGTTGGAGCGTCAGTGGCGGTTCGATCACCGTCGAGTGGAAGAACGGGGGCACCCTCGAATCCGCTCCGGCCGTCACCGGCCCCTGGACAAGCACTGGCGACAGCGATGGCTCATTCACCGAGGCCGCCACCGGCGAAGCCAAGTTCTACCGTGTGAAGCGCTGACCGCCACTCACAGTTCGAATGCGAAAGGCCGGCCTTCTTGTTTCCAGGATCGTGGCTGTCGGCAGCGATGCCCTGACCGCCCAGCGTCGCACCGCCGCGCTCAAGCCGCCGCGGGCACTCGCGAGGCTAACGTGTGGCACATGCCCTCGAAAATCAGCCGGCCATCGGCGCTGCCCAGCAGTTCCTCGCTCGCCCGATCTGGATGGGGCATCAGCCCGGCCACGTTGCGTTGTTCGTTACAGATGCCCGCGATGTTCAGCAGCGAACCATTCGGATTCGCGTCATCGGACAATTCGCCGGCCGGATTGCAGTACTGCCAGAGGATTTGCCGGTTGGCCTGCAGCCGGGCGAGCGTCGGTTCGTCGGCGAAATAGCACCCCTCGCCGTGCGCGATGGGAATCTTCAGCAACTTGTCGTGCGGCGTCCGGCAGGTGAACGGCGTCTCGTGGTTCGCGGTCTTGAGCAGCACCTGCTCGCAGCGGAATTGCAGGGAGCGATTGCGGATCAAAGCCCCCGGCAACAGCCCCACCTCGCACAGGATTTGAAAGCCGTTGCAGATGCCCAGCACCAACCCGCCTTCCGCGGCGAAGCGCTGCACCGCCTGCATCACCGGGCTGAACCGGGCGATGGCCCCGCAGCGGAGGTAGTCGCCGTAGCTGAACCCGCCGGGGATGATTACCGCGTCCACGTTGCCCAGGGAGGTTTCCTTGTGCCAGAGCAGGTCCGCCTCGTGGCCGAGCACGCGGATGGCGTGGACACAATCCTGATCGCAATTGGAGGCCGGGAACTGCAGGACGGCGAAGCGCATAAAGCCGTGGGAAATCGTCCGGGGGCGGTCGGGGTTCAGTCGTGGAGTTCGAGCCGGTAATCCTCGATCACCGGATTGCTCAGGAACCGGTGGCAGGCCTCGTCCAGTTGCCGGCGGGCCGTTTCGGCATCCACACCGGCGAGGTCCACTTCCAGGTACTTGCCCACCCGGACCTCTTTGACCCCTTGGTAGCCCATGTGTTCCAGCGCCCCTTGAACGGTCTTCCCTTGAGGGTCCAGGACCGCCTTCTTGGGGGTAATGATGATACTTGCTTTCATTGGCATCGGGACTTGCGCCGCCGCCCGGCGCCCGGATGGTGAAATGGGCGGGCCGGCGACGCCAGCGAAATTCACTCGCCATTCCGCAGCACAACTCGCGCTTGTCGCCGCGCTGACGGGCGTTTGCGGAATCTGCTCCTCAGACAGATCCGGAACAGTCGAAGGAAAACAAAACGCCAGCATTAGAATCAAGCGGCGCGTACGCGCGCACCATCCTAACGCTGGCAAGCCGTTCAACCGCTCCGCGCCTCGTTCTGGATCGTTGTGGAACGCGGCGGACCGGCGACGCTACTTCATCAGCAACATCTGCCGCGCGCGCTTCACGGCGCGGGTCATCCGCCGCTGGTAATGGGCGGGCAGGCCGGTGTATTTGCGGGGCAGGATCCGGCCCGCGTCCGTGACGTATTGCCGGAGCATCGCCACGTTTTTGAAGTCCATCGACTCGATGGTGTAGTCCACCTTGGGCCGGGGCCGGGGTGTCCGCGTTTCGCCGGTGCTGCGGCGGCCGCCACCGCGGCCGTTGCTACGTTCCAGATGTGTCTTGCGGGGCATGAGCGTTTACTTGATTTCGCGGTGCAGCGTGTGCCGACGCAGAAAGCGGTTGTATTTCATCAACTCGACCTTCTCCGTCTGGACCTTTTTGTTGCGGGAGGTCACGTAGCGGGAGGGCGCTTTGCCCTCTTTTCTCGCTTCCGAGCACTCGATGGTTACCTGTTCGCGCGGCATAATTCCTATTCTTTTTCTTTGGCGGGTTTCTCGTCTTCCTCGCCCTCGTCTTCAACTTCGGGTGCGGCCACCACGTCGATCATTCCCAGGCTGCCCAATTTGCGCTGACGCAACGCCCCCTCGCGTTCGAGTTGCGCCTGCGCTTCCACCGTGAACCGGGTCCACGGGATCGCGTCCAGGCGCGCCTTGGGAATGGGTTTGCTGGTCAGTTCGCAAGTGCCGTAGGTGCCTTTCTGAATCCGCTTCAGCGCCTCGTCAATTTCGTAAATCGCGTCCTGGTCCGACGAGAGCAGGCTCAGCGCGAAGTCCCGGTCAAAATTGTCGGTGCCGGAGTCCGCCATGTGCAGGCTGTAGCCGTCCATTTCTTCCGCGGACTCCTTGGCCAGGCCGTTCATCTGTCGAAGCAGACGCTCGCGCAGGTCGATCAACGTGGCGTAGTGCTTCTTCCATTCCGGCTTCACGTTGGCCTGGCTGTTTGGCGCGCTGGTCGGATTCACCAAGCCCAGAATCGACGCCGCGGTGGCGGCTTTGACATTCTTGCCCCGCGCCGGACTGGCGGGAGCCTTGATTGTGCCCGGTCTCTTGTGTATCACGGCAAACTGCTGGCGTTAAATTAGTTGCAATCGCCCACAACGGGTCACCGCGCGGACGAAGGCCGGGCAAGGTAGCAAATTCTCTGCAAACCGCCAGCAAATTCTTCGTATCGGACACGCCCCGGGCGCATCTCACTTTCTTGCAACTCCGGTGGGAATTCCGAGGAAAACCGGAGATTTGCCTTGGGATCTCT
>JAKCAB010000024.1 GCA_021839785.1 bacterium
AAGGGGGGGGGGGGGGGCGCGGAATGGACTTCCGCGCTCCGAACGGGAGGTTTATTCCGCGCGCGGAGAAGGCAGTTGCTTCCATGCTCGCCGCTGCCTACAACAACCGGCCAACAACACGCGCATGACCCCGGAAAAATGGAAGCTCATCGAGCGCTGTGCCCGCGGCGAGGATCCGGGCCCGGTGCCGGTGGCGTTGATCATCGACAGCCCGTGGATTCCCGGCCACCTCGGCCTCTCGACACTCGATTACTTGACCGTACCGGAGGTTTGGCTGGAGGCGAATCTCCGCATTGAGCGCGCGTTCCCCGATGCGATCTTCCTGCCCGGTTTCTGGGCCGAAATCGGCATGACCGCCGAACCGAGCGCCTTCGGCTGCAAAGTCAGCCTGTTTCCCGACCGGACACCGGTGGCCCACCCAATGGTCACCGGCATCGAGGAATTGGAACGCCTCCGCCCGCCGAATCCGCTCACGGACGGCTGGCTGCCCGTGATCCTCAACCAGTACCGCCGGCTCGAGCCGCGCGTGAAGGACGCCGGGCAGGTCATCAAAATGGTCGCCGCGCGCGGGCCGCTCACTGTCGCCACGCACTTGATGGGCGTGACCCAATTCCTGCTCGCGCTCAAACTGAATCCCGCCGAAACCCACCGGCTGCTGCGGATCACCACCACCCTGGTGCGCGACTGGCTCGCCGCGCAGGCCGACGCGTTGAGCGAGGTGGCCGGCATTCTGGTGCTCGACGACATCGCGGGCATGATGTCGGCCAGGGACTACCGGGAGTTCGCCCACCCTTGCCTGCGGGAAATCTTCGACGCCTTTCCGGGCGCGGTGAAGGTTTTCCACAACGACACGGACAACCCGGTTTCCTATCCGTTTTTGCGCGAGCTGGGCATTCACATCTTCAACTTCACGCACCTCGAGCCGATTGCGAAGGTGCGCGCGCTGGTGGGGCCGGACCTGTGCCTGATGGGCAACGTCCCGCCGCTCGAAGTGCTGGCCCAAGGCACGCCGGAATCGGTCCGGCAGCACGCTTTCGAATACCTGCGAGCGCAGGGCGGCGCCAAAGGGCTGCTGCTCTCGGCGGGTGGCGGCGTTTCGCCGGGAACACCGGGCGAGAATCTCGCGGCCTTGATCGAGGTGCCCCGGCAATTCCGTGCAGGCTCATCGCCCCGCCCCGCGACGCCCTAGCGCGTGGACGCAAAAGCGAACGCGCAGTGCTGCCGCGATGGGTCCGGCGCTATCCCTTCCAAGCTGGCTTTGTTCGTTGATTCACCCACACCGGGCCCGGATGAAATTCATCCCGGCGACACACGCTTGGCGCCTACCGCGGTGGCGACAGCGCGCCCGATCCTGCCGGTTGAGCGTTTTCACCAACGAGGTTGTGACACCGGCTCCCTCGGTCTTAAATCCCCCAACGGACAATGTATGAGCGCGCTTGCGCCGACAATTCCGCGCCGCACCGCGGTCCTGATCATCGATGTGCAGACCGGGCTTTTTCGCACCTCGCCGGCGCCCTTCGATGCGGCGGGGACCATCGCGCGCATCAACGAGACGACCGCCAAGGCGCGCGCGGCGGGCGTGCCGGTCATTTTCATCCAGCACGACGGCGATCCGGCGGAAGCTTGTTGCGCGCCGTTCACGGAGGGCTGGAAGTTCCACCCGGACCTCTGTGTCCAGCCGGGCGACCTGACGCTGCGCAAGCAGACGTGCGACGCTTTCCAAGGCACCCCTCTGGAACCGGAGTTGCGCGCGCGCGGGATCGCCACGGTTGTGCTGATGGGCTACGCCACCGAGTTCTGCCTCGATTCGACCCTGCGGGTCGCCGTGAGCAAGGACTTCCGGGTAATCGTCATCGCCGATGCGCATACAACTTCGGATTGCCCGGTTCTGGGCGCGGAACACATCCGCGAACATCACAACTGGGCCTGGGCAAACTTGCTGCCTGCGGGGGCGGTGACGGTCATCAAAGCCGCTGACGTGGTGTTTCCCGATCGGGGCTGAGCGGGGCGGCGCCGGGACCAGTTTTGGACTTTGCGGCGGGGGACCGGGGGGCTAGGGTGCGGGCGTTGCGGGACTGTCCGATGGTGTAATGGCAGCACAGGGGTCTTTGGAGCCCTTAGTCCAGGTTCGAATCCTGGTCGGACAGCCAAGTCGAATGCGCTCGCTGCGGCGGCTGGCCACGACCCGCGCGCCGCGCAGCCAGTTCCAGCCAGCAAAAGGGGCGGGGTCATGCCCCCGCCCCCAAGCGCAGAAAAGGAATCCTGTCGTTCCGCCCGCTCACCCGCCGACGCTGGCCAGCTCTTCGTTGTTGGCGGCGTTGATGATCTTGAACTGTTCGGCGTGGAACGTCGGCTCGCCGCGGAAGCTCAGTTTGCCGAAGTACTTTTTCTCGAGCTCGATGATGAGCTCTTCGTCTTCGTTCCGCAGGCGTTCCAGCACGCCAGGGTGCACGAGGACATGGAGCTGGAAGTCCGATTCGTCGCGCTGCCGGCGCCGGAGGATTTCCGCCAGCTTGCGCTGGATTTCCACGCTCATGCTGAGCGCGCTCTTCACCACGCCGTGGCCTTTGCAATACGGGCAGTCGTCATAGACCGCCTCGTGCACGCTCTCGGTGTGGCGCTGGCGCGTCATTTCCATGAGGCCCAGTTGGGAGATCGGCAGGACATGCGTGCGCGCGCGGTCGCGTTTGAGCAGATCGCGCATCTTGTTGTACACGGCCTGGCGGTCCTTGCCGGATTTCATGTCGATAAAGTCGAGCACGATCAAGCCCCCCATGTTGCGGAGGCGGAGCTGGCGGCAGATTTCCTCGGCGGCCTCGAGGTTGACCTTCGAGATGGTGGACTCGGGGTCTTTCGCGCTCTTGTGGCGGCCGGTGTTCACGTCGATGGCGACCAAGGCTTCGGTCTCGTCCACGACGATGTAGCCGCCGCCCTTCAGGTGCACCTGGCGGGAGAACGCGGTCTGGATCTGCCGGCTGATGCCGAAGCGGTCGAAAATCGGCTGGGATTCGTTGTAGAACTTCACCCGGCCAGCCGAGCGACGGGAGATTTTGCCGATCATGGCCCCGATTCGTTCGTAGGCGGCGTGGCTGTCCAGGACGATTCGCTCGACGTCGTCGGTGAGGAAATCGCGCACGGTGCGTTCGATCAAATCCGGTTCACGAAACACGCAGCACGGGGCGGGCTGGTTGGTGATCTTGTCCTGCACGCCCTTCCACTCCTCGAGCAGCAGGGCGAGGTCGCGGACGAAATACCGCGCCTGCTGGCCTTCACCGGCGGTGCGAATGATGACGCCCATGCCCTCGGGCAGGGTGAGGCCGCGGACGATTTTTTTGAGGCGCTGGCGCTCTTCGTGGTTGTCGATCTTGCGCGACACCCCGCACTGGTCGGAGTTCGGCAGGAGGACCAGGAACCGGCCGGGGATGGCCAGGTTCGTGGTGACCCGCGGGCCTTTGGTGCCGATGGGGCCTTTGCTGACTTGAATGACGATGTCGGTGCCGGGCGGGTAGAGCCGTGGGATGTCGCGTTGGGTGATCTTCGGCTTCTCGCGCCGCCGCCGGTCTTCACGCTCGACCAATTCGACATTGCTGTCGAAAGTCGCCGGCACGATGTCCCAGTAATGGAGGAAGGCGTTCTTCTCGAAACCGATGTCCACGAAAGCGGCTTTGAGGCCGTCTTCGAGGTTGCGAACCCGGCCTTTGAAGATGCTGCCCACCAGGCGCTCCTCCTCGGTGCGCTCGATGGTGAACTCCTCGAGGCGGCCTTCTTCGAGGACAGCGACGCGGGTTTCGAGCGACTCGGCGTTGATGACGATTTCTTTGTGGCTGGTCTCCTTGGGGCGGACGATGCGTTGCACGCGCCGGATGACCTTTTGCGCCGCGGCCTTGAGCGTGCCCATGAGACTTTTCGGCATCTCGGCGGTGGGCTGCGTGGGCGGTTCTTCCTCGCGGACTTCGGCCGGCACGTCGAGGTGCGGTTGACGGTAACCCTTGTTCACGGGCCCGGTGGTTGTGTCGGTCGCGGGGGTGTCGGGAGTTTCCTCGGGCAGGCCTTCGGCCTTGTTCTGGGCGCGGTGAACCTCGCGCTCGTGCCGGCGAAAGTCGAAGACGGTTTCCTCGGCGAGCTTGTCGCCGATCGCTTCGGCCCGTGCTTCCAGCGCGGCCTTTTCCGGTTTGAAGGTTTGTCCGCGGCCGGGGCGGAAGCGCTGTCCGCGCCGGCGACGGGAGAAACTGCGGTCACTCATAAAACTAGTGGTATTGGCGGTTGAGGTGGATGTTTTGCAGCAGGCCTGCGGCGATCAACGAGCAGAGCACCGAGGTGCCGCCGTAACTGAGCAGCGGCAACGGTATGCCCGTCACAGGCATCAAACGGATGTTCATGCCGATGTTGATGAAGACGTGGCAGAAGAACAGCGACACCACGCCCACGGCGAGCAACATTCCCAGGCGATCGCGCGCCTGGCCGGCGATTCTGATCCCGCTGAACAGGACCACGGCGTAGAGCGCGAGGACCGTCACGCTGCCCACAAAACCGCTCTCCTCCGCGATCACGGAGAAGATGAAGTCGTTGTGCGCGACCGCGCGGGGGAGGTACCCGAGGGCGTTCTGCGTGCCCTGGCGCCAACCCTTGCCCGTCAGGCCGCCGGAGCCGACGGAGATCAGCGCTTGCTCCACGTTGTGCGAGGCATCGCGGTACTCCCGCCAGGCCTTCGCCCGTTCCGCCTCGGTGGCATTGGCCGGGACGAAACTTTTACCGAAATAGACCATGAGCCGCCGCATCTGGTACGGCTCGAGTTTGATGATCCGCCATTCCAGCGGCGCCCAGAGCAGATCCACCACGAGCACCGACACCACGAGCACCCCGCCCCCCACCAACCGCAGCAGGTAGCGCGTGGGCACGCCGGCCGCGAACATCATCAGCAGTCCCACGGGCATAAGCACCAAGGCCGAACCGAGGTCCGGCTCGCGCAGGATCAGCACAAAAGGCAGCACGCAGAGGCCCAGGCTCTTGAAGAACAGGCCGACTTGCGCCACCTCCGGTTCCGGGCGGCTGAGGTAACTGGCGAGCGCGAAGATGAAGGCGATTTTGGCAAATTCGGAAGGTTGAAATTGGAATGGCCCCAATGCGATCCAGCGTCGCGCTCCCCAACCCTGGGTACTCCCAATGCCGGGTACCAGCACCGCGATCAGGAACAGAATCGCCACCCAGTAAACGATCATCGACCACCGGGACAACCACCGGTAATCGCGCACGCAGACCAGCACCGCCAGCCCGAAGCCCAGCAGGTACCAGATGATCTGGCGGATGTAGCCGCGCCGGAGCAACGGCAGATGGGCCGTGTTTTCGTTCCCCAGCGTGGCGCTGGCCACGAACAAGCCGCCCAGGACCATCAGCCCCAACAGCGCCAGCAGCAGCGGCCATTCGATGCGGCGTTCGTGACTCAAGGTGGCGGTGCGGCTCATCGAGAGGTCAGGAGGTCACGCCGATTCGCGGAGTCACTGGATCGCGCCACCGACCGGCCCGCCGGGATGGAGTCGGCCCAGAACCGCCGTTCGAGGGCCTGGTAAACCTGGCGGACGATGGGGGCACACGTGCCGCCGCCGGAACTGCCGCCTTCGATCATCGCGATCACCACAAAACGCGGCGCTTCGTACGGCGCGAACGAGGCGAACCAGGCGATGTGGTCCACCACCCGTCCGTGCTCTTCGATCTGGGCCGTGCCGGTCTTGCCACCGACGCGCAGGTGTTTCAGCACCGGCGTCTTGCGGTCGCGTTCGTGGAAAGCCGTGAAGCCCGTGCCTTCCGGATCTTCGGTGTCGGCCAGCATCGCTTCGCGAATCAACTGGAGGTTCTGCGGGTTCACGCCCAGGTCACCGCGCACCCGCGTGCCAAACTCGGTGGCGGTCACGCCGGGTTCCGGCTCGGGCGGCTCCATGCGCAACACCAGGCGGGGCCAGAAGACTTTGCCGCCGTTGGCCACCGCCGCGGTCATGACGGCCATCTGCAGCGGGGTCACCGTGATGCCCTGCCCAATGCAGGCGTCGGCCAGTTTGCCCTGCGTCCAGGCCCAGCGCGCCTCGCGCGGGTACGGAAAATCGCCCCGCACCTCCTGCCGAAGCGGGAGGCCGATGCGCTCGCCCAGGAAGAAGCGCTTGCCCATCTCGAGCAGGCGGTCGCGGCCGGTTTGGAGGCCCTCGAAAACGAAATAGGAATTGCTCGAGCGGAAAAACGCGCGGCGGAAGTCGTATTCGCCGGGGCGGGCGAGGTCCTTGATTTTTCGCCGGCCGAGGAAAAACGCGCCGTGTGCCGGGTCGCTGGGGTTGGGTTCGACCTGGTAGGTCGCCGCCGGGTCGAGGCCGTTTTCAAGGCAGGCCAGCGCCGTGACGATTTTGAATATCGAGCCGGGCGGGTAGGCGCCCTGCGTGGCGCGGTTGAAGGTCTGCCGCAACTGCGGATCGTTCATGAAGCGGTTGTACTCGTCCTGGCTCATGCCCTGGATGAAGGCGTTCGGGTCGTACGCCGGCGAGGACGCCAGCGCCAGGAGATCGCCATCGGTGACGTCGAGCACCACCACCGCGCCGCGCGTGTTCGCGCCCGAAGACTGGAGCGCCCGCCACGCGGCGAGCTGTAGCTGCAGATCGAGCGTCAAGAATACGTTTTGCCCGGCCTCGGCGGGCGCCCAAGTGGTCTCGCTTTCACGATAGCAAAGGCTGTTGACGACGATGGACTGGATGCCCGGCCGGCCACTGAGGGCTTCGTTGTAACCCGATTCGATGCCGATGGCGCCCTGATAGCTGGGCAGGCTGTAGTCGAAGCCTTCCTCGTCCCCGTCGCGCGCCAGGTCGTCCCGCACCAGGTAGCCGAGCACGTGGGCCACGCCGGGGCCGTGCGGGTAATAGCGCACGGGTTGCACTTCGAGGTCCACGCCGGGCAACACCGGGGCCTGTTCGAGAAACCGCGCGACCTGCTGCGGGGTGAGGTTTTCGAGGATGGGCAGCGGCCGGTACGGCCACTGGTTATGGTGTCGCTCGTAATCCTTCTCGGAAATCGCGACCGGGGTTCCGAGGAGCGCGCCCACCTGGGCGAAGGTGTTGCTGACCACGGCGTAACGGACCCGCTCATTCAGCGTCAAGACGTCCGCCCGCGAAAGATGGCCGGCCCGGCTGGTGGGGTGGAACGCGGCTTTGAGCCGCTCGAACCAGTTCAGGGACGGGGCCGGGTTGGTGGCCATCTTCGCGGCCAGGAATGCGGCTTTCTGGCGATTGTACTCGGCCAGGAAAAGCGGGCGGAGTTCCTCGGTGTAAAGATTGAGAATGTAGCCCGGGCGGTTCTCGGCGAGCACGGCCCCGTTGCGGTCCAGAATCTTGCCCCGCACCCCCGGCACCCGCACGGTGCGAAAGGTTTGGTTGCGAATCTTCACCTGGTAACGCTGCGCGGCCACCACTTGCACATACCACAGCCCCGCCAGGAGGATGCCCAGGCCCAGAAACACCGTGATCGCCAACCAGCGCAAACGCTGATTGCCGCGGCGGAGTTGATCGAGGACCAGCATGATTCAGTAGCGTCCGCGTTTCATTTCGCGGTTTGGACGGTACGGGTTGACCACCTCGGGCGGATGGGTGAACAGGGCCTCCAGCCGGTCCAGCAGCCGGAAGATCGCCGGCGTGAGCACGCCCCCGGTGACCGCCAGCACCACCAGTTGCCAAAGCGATTTCCAGCCCAGATCCGGATGGAGGCCTTTCGACAAAACCAGGAGCAAAGTCAGCACCGGCGCCAGCGCGCTGGCGGCGGCGCCCAGCACGAGTTGGGCATAGTCAAGCTCGCGCAGCAGCAGGTCCCGCCGTTGCAGCAAAATCCAACCGATGACGAACAGCGGCAGGATGCTGGCGCCCAGCGGGTTCGGCGAGAAGGAATCCAGCCACAGCCCGGCGAGCACCGCCAGTGTGGTCACCGCCAGCAAATCGAGACGCAACGCGGCATAGACCATCAAGGGCGGAATCAAGCTGAGGTGGCTGCCCAGCCAGACGCGCGGCGCGTCGAACGCGGTCTCGGCGAACACCGCGAGGAAGGCCAGTAAAAGCAAGAGGATGTGGCGCGCGTAGCTCATGGCAACAAGACCAGCACTTCGCGCAACCGGCTGGTGTCGGCTGCCAGTCGGACCCGGGCCTCCGAGTACAGCCCGTAACCGACGCTGCGGGAATCGACGATCGTCCCGACCGGAATCCCCGCTGGAAACACGCCGCCCATCCCGCTCGTATAAACCGTCATCCCGGGCCGCAGAAGGCTGTTGCGCGGGAGGTGCGTCAGGTCCGCCAACCGATGGTCCAGGACGCCGCCGGATAGCGTGGTCAGGACGCCGCTTTCGCCGGTCTCGCGCACAATGACCGAGACGCGACACTTGGGGTCGCCCACCAGGACCACGTCCGAAGCGGTCACGCCAACCGTTTCGAGCCGCCCGACCAGGCCTTCGGCGGTGACGATCGGCAATCCCCGCCGCACGCCGTCGCGCGACCCGGCATCGACGCGCACCGTGCTCCACCAATCGGCGGTGTCACGGGCGATGATGTGGCAGGGCCGGAATTGCCACGGGCTGACCTGTTGCCAGCCCACGATCTGGCGGAGCCGCCGGTTCTCGTCCTCGAGGGCCTGGGCGCGGGCAAGTTCGAGGTGCAGGGTCTGGTTCTCCTGGCGCAACGTATCGAGGTCGTGTAGAAGCGTTGCGCGCGGCACCATCGCCTTGACGCCGTCGCCGGCCAGTTGATGGGCGGAACCCACCAGGCCGAACAAAGGGAGAAAGAGGCTGCTGATGGCGAGTTTGGTCCGGGCAACCACCGAGTCGGGCAGGTTCATGAGAACCAGCACCAGCAAGACCACCGCGCCAAAGGCGACCCACTGCGGTCGTTTAGACATCCGTTACCCCGTCATCGATCCGGGGCGAACGCGGAAGCCGGTTTCGCCGGCTTAACTGGCGGAAGAGGCCACTCGCTTCAGGAATTGAAGTTCGTTCAGTACCCGTCCCGTGCCCTCGGCTACGGCGTCCATCGGCTCGTCCGCGATGTGCACCGGGAGATAGGTCTCCTCGGCCACGAGCCGGTCGATGCCGCGCAAGAGCGCGCCGCCGCCGGCCAGAACGATCCCGCGATCCACCAAATCGGCCGCGAGTTCGGGGGGGCAACGTTCCAGGGTGATACGAATGGCTTCAAGAATGCTGGAAAGCGGTTCCTTCAGGGCTTCGCGAATCTCCTCGGAACGGACCGTGATCGTCTTGGGCAGGCCGGTGCTCAAATCGCGGCCTTTGACGTCCATCGTCAGTTCCTGATCGGGAGGGTACGCGGAACCAATGCGGATCTTGATCTCCTCCGCCGTGCGTTCGCCAATCATTAAGTTATGCGCGCGCTTCATGTGCGCGACGATCGTTTCGTCGAACTCGTCGCCGCCCACGCGCAGGCTGCGGCTGAAAACGATTCCGGCCAGCGAGATGATCGCCATCTCGCACGTGCCGCCGCCGATATCCACAATCATGTTCCCGGCTGGTTCATGTACGGGCAGCCCGACCCCGATCGCCGAAGCCATGGGCTGTTCGATCAGATAAACTTCGCGCGCGCCGGCGTGGCTCACCGAGTCCTTCACCGCGCGTCTCTCCACTTCCGTGATGCCGGACGGCACCGCCACCACCACCCGCGGTGCGATCAACTTC
>JAKCAB010000568.1 GCA_021839785.1 bacterium
CCGTCCTTGTCAGTCACCGCGAAGTACGGGTGATCCATCACGCCCATGTACGCGAACATCCACGGATGGACGTCGCACTTGAAGCGGACGAGAACTTCACGGCTGGGAAAACTCTTTTCGATCGTCATGCCCTGCACGGGTTGGCCGACGTTGAACTCCTTGTTGCCCGTCACCTTGGGCGTGGCGTGCACGTTGTGCATCAACGCGTCCGAGTTCTTGATGATGAACTTCTGGTTGCACATGACGCCCAGAACGTACGGCTCGTACAGGCAGTTGATCTGGTCCAATTCCGGCACCTTGTCCCCTGCCGGCGTGTAGGTCTTCCCGGCTGGCCCTTCCTTGAGGTACACGAAGACGTTGGCGAGTCCGCCGTCCGCGGCCACTTGGTAATGGCGGGTGGTTACCGGCTTGTCATGCAGCTTGCCGCAAATGGCGTCGAATTCGATGGTCTTTTCCGGTGGCGGCGTGCCTTTCAGGGTGACCTTGCCGGAGATCTCCGCCGCCGAGGCGAGTTGCAGTGCCGCGCTTGCGGCGGTCGCACAGACGAGTAACGCGTGTCGTTTCATTGCCTTCTCTCGAATACGTGTTTTTTCCGTTGCCTATGAGGAGGCCAAATTAGCAGCGATCCACCCTTCCGGCAAGGTTTTTGCCAGTTTCCGGCGACGAGCCAGACGGTTAAGACAGGCAGTCGAGCACAGCACGCCAGGAGCCAGCGCCGTCTTGGCAGGCGGCGAAGCTGCAGGTACCAAGACGCCGGTGACGAACGAGTACGATCAACGGTTCGGTGGAGTGGCGCGCCTGTGCGGCGCAGCCGGCCTGGAGCGATTGCGGCGGGCGCACGTTGGTGTGGTGGGCGTGGGCGGCGTGGGCTCCTGGGCGGTGGAAGCGCTCGCCCGGTCGGGGGTGGGGGAACTGACGCTGGTGGATCTGGATGACGTGTGTGTGACGAACGTGAACCGCCAGTTGCCTGCCCTCGCATCCACGGTGGGCCGGCCCAAGGTGGTCGTGCTGGCCGAGCGCATCGCCGACATCAACGCCGGATGCGTGGTGCACCCGGTCCCGGAGTTTTTCACCGCCGCGAATGCGGCACGTTTGCTGGAACCTGGCTTCGACCACGTCGTGGACGCGATCGACAGTCCGTCTTTGAAGGCCCTGTTGATTGCGTTCTGCCGGGAACGTGATCTGCGGGTGATCACCGCCGGGGGCGCGGGCGGCCGGCGCGATCCCACCCGCGTGCGCGTGGCCGACCTCGCGCACACCTCGCACGATCCATTGCTGGCGGCGGTGCGGAGTCTGCTGCGACGGGAGTACGGCTTCGCGCGGTCCGGCGAACCGTTCGGCGTGGACTGCGTGTTCTCGCGGGAGCCGATTCAGTATCCGGCCGAAGGCGAAGCGCCGTGCGAGGTCGGGAGTGAGGCTCAGACTGGCGTTTCAGCGTGCGAACGTCGTTTCGGGACGGTGAGCTTCGTCACGGGCACTTTCGGGTTCGTGGCTGCGGCGCAGGTGGTGGCGAAACTCGCCGGTCTGGCCGGATTGGCCGCGGCGGGTGAAAGGTAAAGCCGCGCGGCGAATCCACAGTTCGACCCGTCCCGCGCTGGCGGCCGGCTGGGCGGGACTGAACCCGCTTCGCGCCCGCTGACAATCAGAAAGACGTGCGCAGTCCCACCACGGCCTCGAACGCTTGGTCGAACTGGAGGGTGGCTTCTTTTCCGCCGGTGCTGACGTGGATGTCGCCGAGGTACTGGTACTGGCCGCCCGCGTAGAGGCTCAGGAAATCGCTGAGCGCATAGGAAAACGTCGCCTCGGCGTAAGCACCCACCACAAAACTGTCCTTCGAAATCTCGCCGCTCCGGGAAAGCGTGAGGTCGGGGTAGCTGGGCACCATGGCGGATTCCTGAAATTTGAAGTCGGTAAACGCCCCCAGTCCGGCTGCGCCGGCGCTGAAGTTAAAGTTGATCTTGGGCGTGATCGGGATTTCGACGAACGGTCCCAGTTTCAGCCCCACGAGCAGCGAATCCACCGTGCTGTGCACATCCGAGGTTGCGGCGGCCGAAGCGGAGCTGCTGGCGTAAGGCGAGGCGTCGAGGAGCGGCCCCGGGCCGTTGTAAGTGCCCGAATAGGGGGCGACCGGCGGCACCACGCCGTTGAGGTGGAAGCTGTCGGTGAGAACGCTGACGGTCCCGGCGAACTGGTCCTGGGTTTCCAGTTTCGAGTTGAGCGACGAAATGCCGACTTCGAAACCCCAACGCACCCGGCGTTTGCCAAGGTTGAAGCGGCCCAATTCACGGGCATAGACCACCTCGAAGCCGGCTTGCAGGCCGCTGTCCGAAGTCGCGCTCTGCCCATCGCTGGGCGAGCCGATCACCTGGTGCATTTGCAGGTCGTCGCCCACGACCTGGTTGTCAGTCTGGTAGCCCCAGTACCACGTCTTGTTGTCGGCGCTGCCGCTGATGTCTGGTTTGACAAACCCGTCGTGGTATTCGCCGGCCGGGAGCGACGGAACCGAGAGGTTCTCCACCTGCGCCCGCACGCCGAACGAGAAGCGCGCGGCCACGCTCAGGCGGTTGCGATCCTGAATCAGGTCTTGGTCATCGGCTTGCGCCAGGCTGTGCGAGGTGCCGAGGGTGCCGGCCACACAGGCGGCCAGCGGAGGAGTGAAGCGGAACCACTTGGATTTCATGATGCGCGCAGGAGCGGAGCTGAGGCGGGCGGCGGGCGTCAGGGCATGAGCAGGCCGCGATAAAAACGACTGGTCTGATCCGCCGGCAGGCTTTCGGTTTTCGGCGGTCCGTTATCGATCCATTGCACGCGGCTGCCGGTGCCGCTGATCGGCGGCATGGCGGTTTTCCAGGTCCCCGGGCTGATCGCATCCGCGTACTGGATGTAATATTGGCGGCCGGCGATGGTCTCGAACTCGACGAGCATCGTCCCGTTGTGGTACCGCGGGGCTGTGATGGTGAACAGGATGCCCCCCGTGGCCGTGTAAATCCGGGGCGGCACGATCTGTGGCTCGTAATCGGGCGTCGGCCATGTCCGGCGATCGGCCACGTAGAATTCCACGTTGAGGTTCGCCGCGGCGCCGGGCTCCAACGGGCCGTAAAACACGAACGGGACGTTGTTCGTGCTGTCGGTGGCGTTTTGCACCCGGATAGCCTGGCCCAAGGTGTCGTTGGTCAGGCCATGCACAAGCACCTGCAGGCCGTCCATCTTGATGGCGCCAGGATTAATCAACGTGATCTGCTGGCGGAAAAGACCCGATTGCGGATCGGCGGCGGCCGGCATCGGTGCGGTCCTCAGAACCGGCCCGATGAAATCGAGTATGGGCAACGCCGCGCCGGTCGTGTCGTTGGCCAGCAGCGCGACTGGCGAACTGCCAAAATCCAGGCGCCCCTGCGCCCAATCCGGTCCCGCGACCGTGAACTGGACATCCGCGAGCCGGAACGTCTGGGTCGGCATCGTGGCCCCCGCCGGGAGCGCGACCGAAATTCCCAAGTGGCCGAGCGCCGTTTCGTCTTCGTTGACGGTGAAGCTCGCGTTGGGCAACGCCGCCACCGCTTCAGCAGCGAGACTCGCCGCCGGTTGGCCCAACACGTTCGGATCGTACTGAAGTGAGAAGCTGAGCAGGCTCTCATTGCCCTGCGCCGCAAACTGAATCGGTACCGAGACGGTCGCGGCCCCGTTTGTGACCGTGATTGTTGTCGTACGCAACTGGCGCGGGGTATTGGGCTTCACCACCACGGTGGCCAACTGGCTCGTCACGGTGCCCAGGACGTTGCTTACCTGAACTTGATAAACGCCGGCGTCATTGGTCGTGATGGGCGACCAAAGGATTGAAGACACGGAGACGTTCGTGAGGAGCTGTCCATCTTTCCACCAATAATAATAAATCGGGAAGTTGCCCACCGCCGTGACGCCCACCGCGCTGAGCGAGCCTTCCACCACCGTCTGGCTTTGCGGTTGGACGAGGATCCGCGGAACGCCCGGCAGGACGGTCAATACGGACGCCGGGCTCGTGGCCGTGCCAAAGGCGTTGCTCACCACGACCTGGTAGGCGCCGCTGTTGTTCGTGGTCACCGAACCCAACGTGACCACCGAGTTGGTGAGCAACGGTTGGTTCACGCTGTCCCGCGACCAGAAATAGCTCAGCGGCCCGGTTCCCGTGGCCGTGACGCTCAGCGTGACAAAGTCGCCTTCGTACACGGTCTGATCCGCCGTCAAACTGGTGATGGCCGGAGGCGTGTTGGTGTCGGCCTGCGCGCCGGTGACCGCGGCCAGCGTCCAGGCGGCGATCAGGAGGCCGGAGAGCCGACCGCGGCCGTTGGCAAAGATGTGCTGTGAACTCATGTGATTGCCGGGCCGCTGGGCATCGACTGCGCGTAGCAGGCAACCTGGCTGGCCTGACCCGCGCGGCCGGAGGCGAAAACGGCGCGTAACTCGCGCCCGTTCTTGCGGGAGCGGTGAGTGAAAGTCAAAGCAAAGTTGGCCCCGCGGTGGCCGCGCGGTCCTGACCGAAAGCTCGCCCGGCCACGACGGCAAACTGAACTGGCGCGCGGCTTGGGCGGGATGTCAGAGTGCTCGGACCGAAAGTGGCTGAGCCGGGGGGTTACTTGGCCGCCAGGGCGCTCTCGATGGCCTTGCTCACCGGTTCCGAGTCGGGCTCGACCGGCGATTCGAAGCGGGCCAGCACCTTCCCGTCACGACCGATGAGGAACTTGGTGAAGTTCCATTTCACGTCGCCGGGAAACGGCGAACTCTTGCCGGTCAGCGCGGCATAAAGCGGATGTTGCTCGGGACCCGGCCGCACCTTCACCTTTTCCATCAGCGGGAAGGTCACGTCGAATTTCGAGGTGCAAAAGGTCTTGATCTCGTCCGGGGTGCCCGGCTCCTGACCGCCGAAGTCGTTGCTGGGAACGCCGACGATGACCAGGCCGCGGTCCTTGTACTTGCGATAGACGTTTTCGAGCGGCTTGTACTGGTGGGTGAAGCCGCATTTCGAGGCCACGTTTACGAGCAGCACCACCTTGCCTTGGTAGGTCTTCAGCGAGGTGGCCTGGCCGTCGATGTCTTTCAGCGGAATTTCGTACAACGACGGGGCGGAGGCGGCCAGCGCCGTGATGGCGGCCGCGATCAGGGCGAGCGGTTTGGCGATTTTCATGGTCGGCAAAGTTGGCTCCGCCGCTTGGACTGTCAAATCGCCTAGCCGGCAGCCGCGTGAGTGCTCACTACGTCCTCCGCCGCCAACCGGGCGCCGTGTCTTGACGCCGTCGCGTCGGCATTCCACTTTCGACTCCCTTGCAGGCCGTTCCACCCGAGGCGGCCGGGGAGCGGATCCTGGCCGCCGTGCTGGAAACTTCCGCCGCCGAAGCCCTGTTTCGGCGCGTGGAAGGGGGAATGATTTTGCCCTGTCCCGGCGTCGCTGAAGCCGCGTGGCCGTTTCTGGCGGCGCTGTTGAACCGCCGTTTTCCACAGCGCGCGCTCCTCGCGGTGGTGGCCGACCGGAAGCAACAAGAGTCGTTCCACCAAGACCTCCAAACCTGGCAAACGGCGAATCCTTCGCTCGCCTTGGCGAAATCCACCGTGGCCGCACGCTCCGGCTTCCCCGCGCCCATCGCTGGCGCCGGTTCGCTCTTTTTCCCCGCGTGGGAGGTCTTGCCGCACGAAGCCCGGCTGCCGCACGCGGACATCATCAGCGAACGCCTGGAATGCCTCGCCGCGCTCAGTGAAGGGACGCGCGCGAGCGCGCCGGTGATCGTCACGAACGCGATCGCGCTCACCCAGCGGACGTTCGCTCCGGCCGAGCTGCGTCGGCGCCTGCGGACCCTACGCCGCGGAGACGCACTCGATCCGCTGGACCTCATTGAATGGCTGGAATCGCAAGGCTACGAACCGGAAGCCCAGGTGTCGCAAAAAGGCGAACTCGCGCTCCGTGGCGGCATCGTGGACGTATTCCCGCTCAACGGTCCCTGGCCGGTCCGGCTCGAGTTCTTCGGCAACGAACTGGAATCGCTGCGGCTCTTCGACCCGGCCACGCAGATTTCGCGGGAGGAAATCGCCACGGTTACGCTGGCGCCTGCCGGCGAACTCGGTTTTCTGCAACAGCTCGCCACCGCCGCCGCACCGGCAGCCGCACTCGACACAAAGGAGTCGCCGCCTGCCAGCCTCGGTGGCCAGGCCTTCGGCACGCTGCTGGATCATCTGCCCGCCGACACGCTGGTGTTGTTGTGCGAGCCGGAATCGCTCGCCGACCGGGTGCGCAATTATGGCGACCGTTTGCCAGCCGATGACCACCTCCACGCCGCCTGGTCCGACCTGTGTGCGGCGATGACTGCGCGCGGCATGGGTGTTCTGGAAATCACCGAGGTGGACGAAGATTTGTGTCTCTCTGAACCGGCCATAGACGCGCTGGAGTTTGCCACCGAGCCACAGCGGGAAGGCAGCGGTTCGGAGCCGCCGTCAGCGCCGCGGCCTGGCGGAACAACCACCGGTGCCGCCGCCATAGAACTCGCGCACCTCCGGTTCGAGAGCCTCGACGCCTTCCGGCCGTTGGGCGTCGCCGCGCCGGAGCCGGAGATCGCCGCCACGCAACGCCGGGCGTTCTTCGGCCAGCTCCATCGCTGGTTGCGGCAAGGCTACGCGGTCCATGTGTTCTGCAACAACGACGGCGAGCGGCAGCGCTTCGCGGAAATCTGGGCGGAATACGGATTACAGGCGCCGCTCGCGCCGGCCGGCGAAGGTCCAAAACGAGCGCGAAAAGGCCGGGCAGCCGCGCCGCTCACACGGCCCACGCTGCATCTTGGCGCGCTTGCGCGCGGCTTTGTGTGCGAGCCGGCGAAACTGGTGGTGGTGACCGACGCTGAAATCTTCGGCCGGTACAAGATTCAACGTCCGCGCCGGCTGAAATCGCCGCACGCCGCGGCCACGCGCTCGTGGTTGGACATCGACTTCAGCCAGTTCGAGGAAGGCGACTACGTCGTGCATCTCCAGCACGGGATCGGCCTCTACCTGGGCCTGGGCACCTTGCCCGCTGCATTGCCGCGTCGCGGTGAGCCGGCCGCTGCGCCCGGTCAGGAATGCCTGGTCGTCGAATACGCGCCGCGCGACAGCGACCAGCCGCCGCCCAAGCTTTACGTGCCCGTCACCGAAGCGCACCTGGTTAGCAAGTACGTGGGGGCCGGCAAGGGGCGTCCGCCGTTGAACACGCTGGGCGGCACGCGGTGGGCGAAGGCGAAGGCCGAGGCCACGCAGGCGGTGCGCGATCTCGCGGCCGATCTGCTGCACTTGCAGGCGGCCCGGGCTTCGCAGCCGGGTTACGGTTTCCCCGCCGACGCGTCGTGGCAACGCGAGTTCGAAAGCGCGTTCCTTTACGAAGAAACGCCGGACCAGCTTCGCGCCATCGCCGAGGCCAAGCGCGACATGGAAGCGCCCAAGCCGATGGATCGCCTGGTGTGCGGCGACGTTGGCTTCGGCAAGACCGAGGTGGCCATCCGCACCGCGTTCAAGGCCGTGCTGGCCGGCAAGCAGGTCGCCGTGCTGGTGCCCACGACGGTGCTGGCCCAGCAACACTTCAACACCTTCCGCGAGCGCACGGCCGATTATCCGGTGCGGGTGGAACTGCTCTCGCGTTTTCGCAGCCGGCGCGAACAGGACCAGGTTCTCGCCAGCCTGGCCGCGGGCGCGGTGGACATCGTCGTGGGCACGCACCGGTTGCTCCAAGGCGACGTTGCGTTCAAGGATCTCGGGTTGGTGGTCGTGGACGAAGAACAGCGCTTCGGCGTCGCGCACAAGGAGCGGCTCAAGCAGCTTCGCCAACTGGTGGACGTGCTCACGCTCACCGCCACCCCGATCCCGCGCACGCTGTACCTGGCGCTGACCGGCGCGCGCGACATGAGCACCATCGAGACGCCGCCGCAGGACCGTCTGCCGGTGGAGACGATCATCGCCGCCTACGACGAACGGTTGATCCGCGACGCGATCCAGCGCGAACTGAACCGCGGCGGACAAGTGTTTTTTCTGCACAACCGCATCTTCGACATCGACCTTATGGCCGCGAAGCTGCGGACGTTGGTGCCGCACGCGCGGATTGTGGTTGGTCATGGCCAAATGCACGCCGACGATTTGGAGGAGGTCATGACGCGATTCGTGAACGGGGAGGCCGACCTGCTGCTCTCGACGACGATCATCGAAAGCGGCATCGACATCCCCAACGCGAACACCATCTTGATCGACCGCGCCGACCGGTTTGGGTTGAGCGACCTTTACCAATTGCGCGGCCGGGTGGGGCGCTACAAACACCAAGCTTACGCCTACCTGTTGATCCCGCGACATGCCGGCCTGCTGGTGGACGCGCGCAAACGCATCAACGCGATCAAGCAGTTCTCCACGCCGGGCAGCGGGTTCAAGATCGCGATGCGCGACCTGGAAATCCGCGGCGCGGGCAATCTGCTGGGCAAGGAGCAAAGCGGGCACATTACGGCGGTCGGCTTCGCGCTGTACTGCCAGTTGCTTGAGCACAGCGTGAAGGCGCTGAAAGGCGAGCCGGCAAAACCGCCGCCGGCCGTCAGCGTGCGCCTCGACTTTCTGGCCGTGGGCAGCGCGGAAGAAGACCGCGACGCGGCGGCGCTAGCAACGAATTCCAGGCCGACGGCGCGCGCAACCGCGGGTCGGCCGCCACAGGCAGGTTTCCCGGAGCGTTACCTTCCCGAAGCGCCGCACCGCGTGGCGATGTATCGCCGGCTCGCCCAGTGCACCTCGAAGGCGGAAATCGAAACGCTGCGCACGGAATTGCGGGACCGCTTCGGCCCGCTGCCGCGCGGCGTCGAACTCCTGCTCGAAGTCGCGGCGTTGAAACTCCTGGCTGCCGACCGCCAGATCACCAGCCTGGAGACGCGGGAGGACAAACTCATCCTTGAGCGGCGCGGCGATTACGTGATGGTGAGCGGCAAGTTTCCGCGTCTCACCAAGCGCGACCCGAAGGCGCGGCTCAACGAAATTAGGAAGCTATTGCTGGCGCTCGCCGATTGAATTTCGCGCTTCCGCCAGCGTTCACGCCGCGGGCGGTTGGGCGTCTGGCGTGGTGTCCGCCCCCGCAGCCTCGGCCGCGTCACCATTTTCCTCCGCGATGACCGGCGCGATGGCCTGGAGGCGGTCGTTGGCTTCGAGGTCGATCAGCTTGACGCCTTGGGTGTTGCGGCCCGTTTCGCGGATGCCCGCCACGCCGATGCGCACCATCTGGCCGCCAGCGGTGATGAGCATGATCTCGTCGGTCTCGTGCACCGTGAGGGCGCCCACCACGCCACCCGTCCGGTCGGTGGTTTTCATGGTGATGATGCCTTTGCCGCCGCGCGATTGCGTGCGGTATTCGTCGAAGCCGGTGCGCTTGCCGAGGCCGTTTTCGCCGGCGACGAGCAGGGTCGCCTCGGACACCACCACGGCCAGGGCCACCACGGCGTCGCCGGATTCGAGGTCGATGCCGCGCACGCCGGTGGCCGGGCGGCCCATCGACCGCACGTCTTCCTCGGAGAAGCGGATGCTCATGCCGCCGCGAGTGATGAGGATGACTTCGTCGTGGCCAGTGGTGAGTTTGGCGCCGATCAGGGTATCCCCGGCTTCGATGCCGATGGCAATGATGCCGCCGCGGCGCACGTTGGCGAAGTCCTCCAAGGCGGTCTTCT
>JAKCAB010000784.1 GCA_021839785.1 bacterium
CCGCGAACTCTTCGCCCGGCTCCTGAACTGGTGCCCCCGGCGCGACACGCTCGCCCAGCGGCGGGCCGCGGCCGGCGCGGAGGGCGACCCGCAAGCGCGCTGGCTGTCCGATCCGGACCGCGTGCTCGCGCGGCTGGACACGTTCGTCGCGGCCTACGGCACGCGGGCGTTGCTCTTCGAGACGTGGGCGGCCAATCCCTCGTTCTTCGAGCTGATGGTATTCCTGTTCGACCGCTCGGAATTTCTGGCCGAGACCGCGATCCGCACGCCGGACTTGATCGACGACCTCGCGCAAAGCGGGCGGCTCCGCGAAACGAAGACCGCGGCGCGCACGCTGGCCGACCTCCGGCATGGCGCCGGCGACGCCGACCAGCGGTTGTGGATTCGCCGCTACCACGAGGCGGAATTCACCCGCATCGGCCTGCGCGACATTCTCGGCCTGGCCGATTTCGAGCAGAACCTGGCCGAGCTTTCCGCGCTGGCGGAGGCGTGTCTCCAGTACGCGCTCGAAGCCGTCCTGCGCAAACACCGCCTCAAGACCTGCCCGCTCGCGATCGTCGGCCTCGGCAAACTGGGCGGCTGCGAACTCAACTACGGCTCCGACCTCGACGTCGTTTTCGTGACCGACGACAAAGTGAAGAACCTGCCGGCGCTCCAGCGCGTGGCGACCGATTTGATGGACCTGATCTCCAGCCAGACCGAACACGGCGTGGCGTTCGAGATCGATGCCCGCCTGCGGCCGGACGGCGAAAAAGGCCTGCTCGTCAACACGCTGCGCGCGCACACTGAGTACTACCGGTCACGGGCCCAACTCTGGGAAATCCAGGCGCTCTCCCGCTGCCTGCCGGTCGCCGGCAACGCCACGGTGGGCGCGCAATTTCAGGCCATGGTCGCCGGCCTCGCCGACTTCAGCCGCGCGGACTGCCCCGCCACGGCGCGCACACCCGACTGGAAACAGCAGATTGCGCGTATGCGCCTCCGCATCGAAAAGGAGCGCACGCCGGTGGGCAAAGACCCCCTGGCGATCAAGACCGGCGTGGGCGGATTGGTGGACGCCGAATTCCTCGCCCAGGTCTTCTGCCTCGAACACGGCTGGCATGAACCGAACACGCTCCGGGCGTTGCGCCGCGCCAAGGCCGAGGGCGTTCTGCCAGGCACCGACGCCGACCTGTTGATCGAGAATTATCGTCGGTTGCGGCGCGTGGAAGGCATCCTGCGGCGCTGGAGTTACGAAGGCGAAACAGAGTTGCCGGACGACCCGGCGCCGCAATATCGCGTGGCCATCCGCTGCGGATTCGCGGCCACGGAGGATTTCCTGGCCGCGGTCGCGCGCTACCGGCAGCACATCCGCGCGGTGTACGAAAAGGTGCTGGCTTAAACCTAGATTCTGAAGTTGGGGAGCACGCCCGCCCGCGGGTGCGGCTGGACGCGCCTCGCGTCTAGCGCCTTGGGCACGCCCAGTCCCGGCGGTGGCCGCACGACTTCCGGCAACAACCGTTTTCGGCGAGGGCGCCGAAAACCGCACGCGGGGCGCGTACGCTCCCCAATTCAACTTCGGCTTTCGGGCCAAAACGGCGCTTCAGCCCCGCCGCCGATTGAGCGTCTGCTCGCCAGTCTGGAACCAGCCGCGATCGCAGCGCGCGGTCTTCACGGTCCGACGGCCCGGTAATAACGGGCGGCGCCAGTCGGCCCGTCCGGGTCTGTGAACTCGAACTCGCCCGCGGCGTCGGCAGTCGCGAGGCCGATGTCGTTCCAAGGCGCGCCGCCGCCCAGCGCATCGCAGGCTTGGATCTGGTAAGTCACAAACGGCACGCCCGTCAGGCGCAGCCGCACGCCGCCGTTCGCCCCCGGTTCGATGCCGACGAAAACCAGATTTGGGGTGGGCGGGCCGGAGACCAGTTCCACCGTCACAATGCCCGTGGCTCGATTGCCGTTCTGGTCGCCGATTGTGTAAGTGAAACTGCCGGCGGCGTCGGGGCCGGCTGGCGGTTGGTAGGTGATCCGTTGCCCCTCCGGATCCACCGCCACGACGGCGCCGTCCGGCGTTGCCGCCTGCACGCTCACCAGGCTGAGGACCGAATCTGTGAACGTCCGCGACGATTCCAGCAGATCGTGCCCGTTCACGCGCGCGACCTGGCCGGCCGTTCGGCGGACCGTCGCGGGCGCGGCCACCAAGGCGAACGTGTACGTGCCGCTCGTGGTTGCGGCGTTATACCGTGGGTCGATCAACACCGTGGCCAGTGTGGGAGCGCTGATGCTGCCATTCAGCGGCACCTCGCCGTTGAAATAAGCCCGCAGGGTGTAGGTGCCGGCGTCGCTCAACGGCACGGTTCCCAGCGAGGCCCGCCCGGCGTAATCGGTGATGACCGGCCGCGCTTCCAGCACTTTCTCGGTCGCGTCCGTGAGCACGAAGAAAATGGATTGCTCGGAAAGCGGGTGGCTGGCGGCGTCCCGCAGCGTCGCGCGCACGTTCAAGTTCGGCCGCGTGGCGGTCAGATCCTCGAAAACGATTTCCGTGTCCTGGGGCACGATGTTGAACTGCGTGGTGGCCGAGGCCCCGCTCAAGTCGGTGGTGCCCGCGAAGGTCGCCTGCAACCGGTACGCCACCGGCGCACCCACCAGCGGCAACGCCACCTTCGCCCGGCCGTCGCTGCCGGTGACGGCGAGGACTTGTTGCTGGCCGAGGCCGAAGACCACGCGCTGGCCGGCGAGCGGTCCCGCGGCGGTGGCGAGCACGGCGCTGAATTGCGCCGTCGTCCCGTACGGCCGCGCGAGCGGAAAATCGTCGAACGTCAGGGTCGTGGCCGTGGGCGGTTGCGGCTGGGCTTCCGGCGCCTGCCCCGGCGTGTAAAAGCCGCCGCCGTTCGCGTCCATCGCGACCAGGCCCACGCCGTTCACGGCCTGCACGAGATAGCGCACGTCGGCGGGCGCCACGTTCGCCGGCAGGTTCAACATGCCCGCCCACACGCGCGTATCCGACTGCTGGGTGAGGTCCAGCGACTCCCATTTGCCGCGCCAATCGCCCGTGGTCGCCGTGAAAGTCACCCAGACCTCCTGGATGCCCGCAGCCGGATTGCCCACCACTTGCGCACTGATCAGCACCTGCCCCGGCTCGACCACGTCCTCGACGGCCGTGATGGTCGGCGCGCCCGCCAGCGCCGGCGTGTCGGGGTCGGGATGATTCGGCGGATCGGTGTAGGTGGCGACATCGCCGCTGTAAAACAACCGGAACGAGAAGCCGGTGAATTGGCGGCGCGTGACCTGGTCCACTCCGATCCCGCTGCTGCGATGCTGCGCCGGGAACAAATTGAGGCGAATGCGCCCTTGGCCCCAATCACACACGTTGTCTGAGTAATCCACATTCCAGGGCTGGACCGGCACGAAGAAATCGGATTGGAATGCCATCGCCACACCGCGGATTTCGGTCGCCGGAGTGCCGGTCCACGGCAGCCCGCGCCGAAGACGATGGCGTTCACCATGTCCACCGCGGAGGTCACCACCTGGGACGCCTTCAACTGGGTCTCGTAATCCGCCGCCAGCGCCCCGCCGCCGTTGAAGTGGCCGGCCAGGAAAACGAGGTCGTGCCGGCGTACGAAAAGCACGTTCGCGAGATCGGTGGCGGTCCAATTCGCCGTCGTCGTCGGATCGGCCTGCGGCGCGGTGCCGCGCGGCGCGATGAGGCGGTCGTGGATCCGGATTGCACCTTCGCCCATGCCCGGCGCGCAATTCCGCGTCGATCGCCTCCGCGGCATCCGCCAGGAAATCGTAGCCGGTGACGAGCGAAGCTCGCGGCTCGGGGAGCTGGCCGCCGTCCGTGGACGGTGCCGTCAAGTTCATCGGCCACCGCGAGGTCGGACTGGCCGTCTTGATCGAGGTCCGCCCAAGCCGCGGCCGACGGACCGTTGCCGGTGCGGAATTCGCCGCGGAACGGGAGCGCGATGGCGCCGGGCTCGCTTTCGTTGCATATGCAACAAAAGGATGCACAGAACCGGGGAGCGAATCGGCACGCGCGGCTCGCTTTGGACCATTACCGCCGGGCCGCCGCTGCGCCGCCGGATTACTGTTTTCCTTCGCGCCTGGAGGAGATCGCCATCCTCGAAACCGCGATGGCCGCAAACCCGCGCGCCGCCCGCGCGCCGTATTATCTCGGCCACCTCTTCTACGACCGTCGCCGCCACGAAGACGCGATCAAGCTCTGGGAGCGCAGCGCGAAGCTCGATCCGAAGTTCTCGATCGTCTGGCGCAACCTCGGCATCGGTTACTTCAACATTCGTCGCAAACCTCGCAAGGCCCGCACGGCGTACGACCGCGCCTTCAGGACCAAACCTGCCGACGCGCGTTTGCTCTGCGAGCGCGACCAACTCTGGAAGCGCGTCGGCGAAGCGCCGGTCAGGCGCTTGCGCGAACTGGAGAAAAGGCTCGGTCTCGTCCGCCAGCGCGACGATCCGAGTGTCGAATTGCGCGCGCTCCACAACCAGACCGGCCAGCCCGCCAAGGCGCTCACCCTTGTGAGCAGCCGCCACCTCCAGCCGTGGGAAGGCGGCGAAGGCGGACCGCTGGGACAGTGGGTGCGCTCGCATCTGGCACTGGGACGTTTGGCCCTCTCAGGGCGCGCCCCCTCATCCGCCCTTCGGGCGCCCTCTCCCCCAGCAGAGGAGAGGGCAGGGGGGGAGGGGGAAGGCTGGCTCCCGCATCGCCGCGTCTCCGGACGCTGCCAAGGCCCGCGCGCCTTTCGAGGCGGCATTGACCGCGCCGCGCAGTCTCGGTGAGGCGAAGCATTTGCTGGCGAACCAGAGCGACGTTCATTACGGGCTCGGCTGCGCTTCCGCGGCGCTGGGCGACCAGAAATCCGCGCGTCAGCACTGGCTCGTTGCGGCCACCTTCAAAGGCGACTTCCAGGAGATGCGCGTCCGCGCCTTCGGCGAGATGACCTGCTTCAGCGCGCTTTCCTGGGCGCGCCTCGGCCAGCGCACGCCGGCCACCAAACTGTCGAACGATCTCCTCACCTACGCGCGGCAACTCCAGAAGGCCGAAGCGAAGATCGATTACTTCGCCACGTCGCTGCCGACGATGCTGCTCTTCGATGACGACCTCCGGTTCCGCCAGGAGACCACGGCGTTATTTCTCCAGGCTCAAGCGCATCTGGGCCTGGGCCGGAAGACCCGGGCGCGGGCGCTCCTCCGCCAAGTTTTGGGGCGCGATCCGAACCACGCGCTGGCTGCCGACCTGCTTGCGGAACGCGGCGATTGAGTTCGTGTTGCCGCGCCCGATCGTCCTGTCACGGTTGACCGATCCGTTTCGCCCCGGCTCCGAGATTGATTGCAACAAAACGCCGACCACAGCCGCGAGGGCTCGTCCGCCAACCCTGACCCCCTGCGTCGCAACCGCGAAGTCCGGTGGTGCAACTGTGAATTCGCTTCCCTCTGCCTCGGAATTCTGTGGACCAGCCGTGAAACGCTCTCCGACAGCCTTGGAGTCCTGTCCCAATTCCGCGAAGCCCTGTCCGCCAACGGTAAAACCAGGTTGCGCAGCCTTGAAGCCTGGTTTGCCAGCCCTGAAACAGTGGGGCGCTTCCTGGAAATCTTGTTTCTGGTTCCCCGCTGTTTTCGGTGGAATCAGCATTGGGGCGGGCGGAGTTTGCCGGCGACGAAGTAGCGCAGCGGGATCAAGTGTGGGGTCGAGCGGTCGCCGCGCGCCTTGCGTGTGGTCGCGCTAAAGACGCTGTTTAGCCCCTCCCGGAACGCATGGGTCACGCCCCCTTTCCAGTGCGCCCGGAGGCCCGCCAGGGGCTTCTCCACCCGGGCGGCCCCCTTCCCCATCGAGCGCCGCAGGTTCCGGGGTTGAGGGCGAGCCACCCCGCGTCCCCAGCGACACCCCACCCGGAAGCGTCGCCGCGCCACCACCGCGCTGGCGCTGCGGTAGATGTCCGGTAACCCCAGCCGCCTTTGATACGCCTTGGCCGGGCGCAGACTCTTCGGGTCGATCCTGGCCCGCCGGGCTTGCGCTAACCCGACTTCCGCTACTGGGGCTCTGGGGAGGGTGGGCAGGATGATTTTGTTGGGGTTTTGAGGTGCCGAGGGGCAAAGGTCGCCACTACATCGGACCGGATTCAGCGGGCTTTGGGCTGTCCGATGCGAGGAGGCGGTTGCGGGGGCAGTGCCAAGTTCAGACGCGCCAGCGGCAACGCCGCATCCCGGTCCGGTTCGGTGCGGCGCACCAAGAGCAGTTCCCGGCCGTCGGTGGTGGGCACGCGCACGGCCAGCAGTTGCAGCGTGGCCAGTTTCTCAAACACGACGCGCGGCATCAGGCCGCCGGCCAGCGCCTTGAGGCGTTGCCGCAAGGTGAGGCTCAGGCAATACGCCAGGAACGCCACGAAGAGGTGGGCTTCGATCCGCCCGGCTTTGTGATGGTAAATGGGCCGCAAGCCCAGATCGCCTTTCAGGGTGCGGAAGGCTTCTTCCACGAAGACCAATTGCAGGTAGCAGCGCCAGAGCAGTTCGGGGTTGTCGGCGCTCAGGTTGGTGCGTAACCGATACCGGCCTTCGCGGCGACGCACTGCGCGCAGCCTGGCGCGGTCGAGGCTGAAGGTGAGTTTGCCTTCCGCATCCACGTCGGCTTTGACCAGTCCGGCCACGGGGCGGCCGGCACGATCCCGCGCGCCGCCGAGTTTTTCCAGGCGCGGGTCGCGGGGGAGGTCTTGCTGCTGGATTTCACCCAGGCGTTGCCAGAGGGCCTTGAGTTTGCGCCGGCGCATGGCGCGCTCCTTGTGGGCGCGGGCGCCGCTCTCGGCCAGCACATAGACTTCGCCCGCCTGCGGCAGGAGTTTGACGCGCAGGTGCGGTCGCACTTCCTGCCAGGGTTTTTCGGCCAGTTCCTTTTCCAGTTTCGTCAAGCGGCCCTTGGGCGTGCCGACCAGGTAGCTGACCTTCGCCTCGTTCTGCCGCAGTTCTTCCAACACGGCTTCGGTGGGAATGCCCCGGTCCATCCCCCAGATGCGTTCGGCCTGGCCGTAACGTTTTTGAATCGGTTCGAGCATCTGGCGCAGCGTGGTCTTGTCGGCGGTGTGGCCGGGGAACATCGCGTAGGCCAGTGGCAGGCCTTCGGGCGTGACCACCAGCGCGACGATGACTGGCACGCAGTCCGAGCGCTTGTCCCGGCTATAACCGAAGCGGCGGGGATCTTTCTCATCCGCCGGGACGTCGCATTCGAAATAGGTGCTGGTCAGGTCGTAGAGGAGCACGTCGAACTGCGCGCCGAAGAGATCGCGCCAGCGGGAGCGCAGATGGGCGAAGAGCGCGTCCTTATGTTCGAGCAGGCCGTCGAGGCCGCGATAAAGCGGGTCGTCCTGCGCGTGGCGTTCGTCCACGCCGAGCAGATCGGCCAGCGCGGTGGTGCCGAACCAGTGGCGGTGCAGGCGCCATTCGCTGCCGGGCGAGAGCAACCGATAGAGCGTGAGCAAACGGAGCACTTTCTCCCAGTCGGTGCCTTCGCGGCTGTACCCGAGGCGCGGGGCGAAGAAGGTGTCGAGGCGGAGGTCGCGCCAGCGCTGATCGCCCAGCCAGCACGCGCCCCAGGTGCGGGGGCGGGAGAGTTGGAGTTGGGAAAGCTCCACCTGCCCGGCGGGTGTCTCCGTCGCGGGCGGCGTGCGGTCGGCGGGAAAGAGCGCGCACTGGCGAGTCTGGCCCTGCTGTGCATCGAAGACTTCGATGCACTTCTGCCAGGCGGCGCGTTGGGGGTCGTTGATCTCGCCCAGATAGAGGACGTGGCGCTGCACGACCGAGCGTCCGAGGCGGCGGCTCTCGACGACGGACCAGGAACGATGCGCCTTGCCGTCCTTTTTGCGCGTGCTGCACTTGAGAAACATGACGGCCAGGGTAGCCGTAACGGCCCCGGAAGGAAGCGGGAGGGTCGCCACGACACGCGCTTGGGGACATCCCCATTCCAAAACCCCAGCAAAACGGCCCCGCCACACCCGCCCAACCCTCAAAAATACCCGAAACTCACCTCCAGCAGCGGAAGTCGGGCTAACCAACAAATCGCCCCAAAGCCCTATCCACGTTTTCGAAGGAAGATCACTTTCCCCAGCCACTCGTCGAGGTGAAGGGCTCGGCAGACGTGGACGCGGCGGTGAACCGCCTGAACGGCCGGCTGGCGGTGAACCTGGTCAACACGGCGGGCCCGCACGCCGACCTTCGATTCCATCCCCGTCGTGGGACCGCTTGAGATCACGATCCGTACGGCGAAGTCACCGGCGCGCGTGACGATCGAACCAGGCGGTCAGCCCGTGGCCTTCGAGTTCCGCGACGGCGTCACCCACCTGACTTTGCCGCGGCTGGAGATTCATTCGGTCCTGGTCGTGGATTGACCGGACCTCGGCTAACCGCTGAAGGAATCCGCTACGCCGGGCAGTTGTCAGGCGATGCCCGCGGGTCTGGCGCGGTCACCGCGAGTTGCGGCGTCGAGCGTTGCTGAGCAGAACTACCAGCATCCAGCCGGCACCGATGAGGAACAGCGCGGCGATGACCCACGCCAGAAACTTCCAGAACGCGGCCTGCTTTTCCAGGCGGTGGGTTTGCTCCTGCTGAGCCGCGTGCAGCGCCTCGAATTCCTTTTCGAGCGCCCCGCTCAGGGCGGCTTCGTCACGGAGCGCGAACACTTGCCAGGCGTTTTGGGGGGCGCCGAAGACGGGCGGCAGTTTCTTCAACTGGCCAGGGGTTGCGGCCTTGAATCCAACCGCCTGCCAGCAAGCGGCGCCACGCCCGCGCAGCCACAGGCGCGCGACGGTTTGGCTTCGCGCGAGCGCCAGCACATGCTCCCAAAGCGCGGGCCAGCCCTCCGCTTTTTGGCCAGCCGACGCGAACGCCAGGCTGTGTATCAACGCCTGCTGGCCCGCCGACACGAAACCCACCGTGCCCATCACCACCCCGTCCGGCCGGGCGACGACGTGGAACTCGGTGATGCGTTTTTCCAGCTCATAACCGGGCAACCGTTCGAGCTGCCAGAGACCGCGGAGGACGGCGAGATCGTCCACGTTGGCGCGGCGAGCGGTGTAATGGCCCGGTGACATCTTCCTGACAGTATCCAACGCGAGTTGCCCGGTAAAGCCCGGATGGCGCGCGATCAAGTACCTCACCAACTGGCGCGTGGCGATTGGGAAACTTGGGAAAACTCGGCTTGCCTTCGCGGGCCGGACGTAGAAAGTTCCGCGGCTTAATTATGGCACACGTCAAGTTGCACATTCCCGGACCGGTCGAGGTCAGCGAGAAAACCTTCCGCGCGTTCTGCCAGCCGATGATTGGCCACCGCGGGCAGGGATTCAAAGACCTGTACGCCGCCATGCAGCCCAAGCTCCAGGCATTGCTGTACACGAAGCAGTTGGTCTTTCTGTCCACGTCGTCGGCCTGGGGCGTGATGGAAGGCGCGATCCGCAATCTGGTCGCGAAAAAGGTGCTCAACTGCATGTGCGGCGCGTTTTCGGACAAGTGGTTCGACGTGTCCAAGCGTTGCGGCAAGGACGCCGAAGCGCTCCAAGTGCCGTGGGGATCGCCCATCCGGGCCGCGCAAATCGACGCGAAGCTCGCCACCGGCCAGTTCGACGCGCTCACGGTC
>JAKCAB010000744.1:0-8859 GCA_021839785.1 bacterium
GCCGTCGGCGTCGGCCCACTCGTCCCAGATCGTGACGCCGCGTTCCTGGAGCCAGCGGACGTTGGTGTCGCCGCGGAGGAACCAGAGCAATTCGTAAATGATGGACTTGAGGTGGAGCTTCTTGGTGGTGACGACCGGGAAGCCGGCCGGGAGGTCAAAACGCGTTTGGGCACCGAAGACGGAATAGGTGCCCGTGCCGGTGCGGTCGGCCTTGAATTTGCCGTGGTCGAGGACGTGGCGGAGCAGGTCGAGGTACTGGCGCATGGTTGAGCGAATTGCCGAGGCATGGCTTTAGGCCAACGGCCCCGCGATGCAAGCGTTTATCGCGGCGGGCCGCGCGCCCGGGCCGCTCCAAAGTCCGGGCCGCTGCCCGGAAGTCGGCGCCATTCCTGGGGGTGGGAAAACCCGAAAGCCGAAACCCGAGATCCGAAGGAAGGCCGAGCCCGAAAGCCGACCCTCGTCCCGCGAGGCGCCTTTTGCCTTTCGACCTTCGGTTTGGGCTGGCCCCGGCCGACTTGAGAGCAGTCCTGAGCGGCGGCGCGCAGTTCCGTTTTGGGCGCGTGACCGGCTCGGTCGCGGGCGCGAGGTTTCGCTAACGACGAGGTCTGCCGGGACGCGGATTGGACATCCGCGCTCCTGTCAGGGTTTGGCCGGGCGGGGCGGGTTGGACACCCGCCTCCTGCCACTCAACGATACCCGCAACTCCCGCGTTCGGTGGGGCACCCGAACAGGGCGGGCGGGAGCACCTGCGTTACCTGTCTTCCCTTGTGGGGCAATTTTTGTCGCAATTGTGACATTTTTTGCACCATGCGGCCCTTACGCTTCCTGTTTTCCCCGGCGGGGCAACGGTCCTGTCCGGTCCGGCCGTGGCCAGGCAGTGGGGCCTTGAGCCGCGGCCAAAAACCAAGAGGCCTCCCCCGGCCCCCGCAAGGCGGCAATCGCCTTGCCGCCCCGCCGGGAATCGCCAATCGGCAATCGGCCATCCAGCCCGCCCGGCGGCAATCGCCTTGCCTCCCCGCGTGAGCCGCCTAGGATTTGGCGGTGGACTCCCGGCACGATCATGTCCCGGAGCCGCTCGCAACGCATGGTTCGCTCGTTCGCCTTCACGACCCAAGGGCGCCTTCACACGAAGGACATCCAGGCGTTTTTGATGCCGACGCTTCTGTCGGACACGAACCTGTTTCTGTGGGTCGATCTGGAGGCCCCGACGGCGGAGGAAACCAAGTTTTATCTCGAGGACGTCTTCCATTTCCACCCGCTTTCGATCGAGGACTGCGTGACGGACAGCCCGGCGCCGAAAGTCGAGGAGTATTCGCCGAAGGAGGGCGACCGGTTCACGCCGTATCTGTTCATGGTGATCCACGCGGTGGACTACAGCCGGGCGGACGGCGTGTTCGCCACCAGCGAATTGAACTTCTTCCTCGGCCGGAACTTTCTGGTCACTTACCACGTCCAGCCGCTCAAGAGCGTGACGAACGTGGCCGAGCGCTCGGTCCGCAGCAACGTCCACATCGCGCGGGCGCCGGACCGGGTGGCGTATTCGTTGCTGGACTCGATCGTGGAGAACTACAAACCGGCGTTGGAGGAACTCTCGCTGGAGATCGCCGAAATCGAGGAGCGGGTGTTGCGCGAGCCGACGCGGGAGACGTTGAACAGCATCCTCGCGGTGAAGAAGGAAGTGCTGCATCTGCGCCAGATCATCGGCCCGCAGCGCGAAGTGCTGGCGCGGTTCGCCGCCGGCGAGTTCAAGCTCATCCGGGCCCACCTGGTGCCGTATTACCGCGACGTGTACGACGGCCTGTTCCGCATCTACGAGTTGGCGCAAGGCTACGCGGACTCGCTCACCGGCATTTTGCAGGTGTACCTGAACATGTCCTCGAACCAGACCGGCGAGGTGATCAAGCTCTTGACGCTGATCACGTTGATCACGACGCCGCTCATGATGATCGGCACCTGGTACGGGATGAATTTTCACGACATGCCCGAATTGCCGAATGGGTACTGGATGGCGACCACGGTGATGTTCCTGTCCACGGCCGCCACCTACTGGTACTTCAAACGCAAAAAGTGGTTCTAGCACGCGCTGGCGCGAAACCGCCCGGCGCGGGCACGCGTGTATGTCCGGCACCAAATCCAGTTTCCTCGACAAAGTCCTCGGCCGGCTCGGCCGGCTTGACCCGGATGGCCTGCAAACGGTGGTGCAACGGCTGGCGCGCGAGCGGAGCTTCCTCGAAACCCTGTTCAACACCATCGAGGACGGCGTGCTGGTGCTCGATCCGCAAGGCCGGATTCTTTACCTGAATCGCGCGGTCACGCGCCTGCTCGGCCTCCAGCCCGAAGAGGCCGAAGGCCAGCCGATCCGGCAGCACCTGCCCGAACTGGATTGGCAGAAGATCGTCGCGCTCGACCACCGCGGGGGCGAGCACGGCTTGCGGCTCGAATTCGAGGTGCAATTCCCCCGGCCGCGATTTCTGCGGCTCTTTGCCGCGCCGCTGGACGGCGAGGAGCCCGGCAGCCGCGGGGTGGCGTTGATCCTGCACGATGCCACCGAGGCCCGGCAAAAGACCTTCGAGGCGATCGAAAGCGAGCGGATGCAAGCGCTGACGCTGCTGGCCGCCAGCGTGGCGCACGAGATCGGCAATCCGCTCAACGCCCTGCACATCCACCTCCAACTCATGGAACGGGAGTTGAAGAAATTGCGAGCGCTCGCTCATGCGTCGCCGCCAACCAAGCGCGAATCGATGCTCCGCCAATCCCGAGCGCAGCGGCTGCCTGGGTTGGACGAGCTCGAGGCCTTTGCCGGGAAGCTCGACCGTTACCTGGACGTGGCCAAAGGCGAGATCGCGCGGCTGGATTACATCGTCACCCAGTTCCTTCAGGCCATCCGTCCCAGCCCGCCGCAAATCCAAATCGCTTCCTTGAACGACGTGGTGCTCGGCACGCTGGAGCTGCTGAAGCCGGAATTGGAGAACCGCGGCCTGATGGCGGAGGAAAAGCTGGACCCGCACCTGCCTCCCGCCCCGCTCGACCCCGCGCAGATCAAGCAAGCCCTGGTCAACGTGATCAAAAACTCGATGCAGGCGATGACCCGGGGCGGCGTTCTGACGTTGACCACCGGCGAATCGGCCGAAGGCGTGTGGGTGAGCGTGGCCGACACGGGCGGCGGCATCCCGCCCGAGCAGCTTCAGCGCATCGGCGAGCCGTTCTTCACCACCAAGAAAAAAGGTTCGGGGCTCGGCTTGATGATCGTCCGCCGGATCATCCGCGAACACGGCGGCAGCATCGACATCGACAGCCACGTCGGCCGCGGCACCACCGTGCGTTTGTGGTTGCCCCACCAGGAGCACCGCACCCGCCTGCTCCGGGCGGCCGAATCGGAGCCGGAATCCGCCTGACCCGCCGTTGCCAAGCCACCGACGGTGAAGGATCGTCGTCTTCGACGTTCGCATGAAGATTCTTTTGCTTTCGCTCCTGCTTGCTGCCGGCGTGTTCCGCGCCGGGGCGGCGGATGATTTCGAGTTCGTCGTGATCGGCGACACCCGGCCGCGATTCGAAAGCGAGAACTTCCGCGTTTTCGAGCGCCTGATCCCGGAGATCGACGCGCTGAAACCCGCGTTCGTCATCAACGTGGGCGACCTCATTTACGGCTACGGACTGCTGCGCAAAGAAAAGCAATGGGACCGCTACCAGGAGGTCATTCGCGCGTTCGCCGTGCCGTACTATCAACTGCCCGGCAACCATGACACGCACTCGAAGGAGGCGCGCCGCATCTACGGCCGTCGCTTCGGCAAGTTCTACGAGTCGTTCGATCACGGCGACTGCCACTTCGTGCTGCTGGACACCACCGAGGACGAAAAGTGGGGCTACCTCGGCCCTGCCCAACTGGCCTGGCTGAAGACCGACCTGCGCGAGACCAAGGCGAAGCTGGTCTTCGTGTTCACCCACTTTCCGCTTTGGGAGACCAATCGTGTGGCGCCGCGGTACCACGAATTCTGGGCGCAGACGCTCCACCCGCTCTTCCGCGAATCGCGCGTCCGCGCGGTGTTCGGCGGGCATTTCCACAGCTACGGGCCCACCCGGGACATCGACGGCATCCGCTATTTCATCACCGGCGGCGGCGGCGCCGAACTGCGGCCGGCGTACAAGAAGGCCGGCGGCGTGCACCACTTTCTGCGGGTCAGCGTCAAGGGGGAAAGCTTCGACGTGCGCGTGGTGACCGATCACGGCGAACTGACCGACGCCGAGGCGGACGTCACGGGCGGCGAAGCCTTCGCCGACCAGCACTGCTCGCGGATCGGGCTGGCGGAAGACGCGAGCCGGCTCGAGGCGGGGACGCGCATCCCGGTGTCGCTCACCAACCCGTTCCGCGTGCCGCTGGAAGGCACGGCCGAATGGCTGCTCGACGCCGCAAATTGGACCGGTGCGCCGCCCACCAACCGGTTCGAAATCCCGCCCGGCGCCACTAAAGACCTGGAGTTCGAACTGGCCGCCCGCTCCGGCACCAACGCGCTGGCGAGGCTCCCCCAGCTCGTGTTTGCCGTGCGCGCGGGCACGCGGCAATTGTACTTCCGCTGCGATGTTTCCGTCTTGCGTCGCCTGACTGCTCCGCAGTTGCCCGCGGCGCCCACACTCGATGGCCGGCTGGACGAATGGGCGGCCGTGCCCGTCCTGGCCCTGGACGCCGGCACGCCCGCCGCCACCGAGGTGCGCGCGTTCCGGACGGCGGATGCGTTGCACCTCGCGGTGACGGTGCCCATCACCGCAGCCGACGAAGATGAGGACGCCGCGTTTCGGGACGACTTGCGGATCAGCTTCGCCCGCCGCACCAGCGAGGCCAGCTTTGCCACCGACCGCCTTCGGCTCGGCCTGTCGGCAGACGGCAAACCCGGCGTGGTTCAGGATCGGACGCCGGGCCGGAAGCCGGGCGGATTGCTCGCCGGTGTGAAGGCATTTTGGCGCGCGGGGACCGGCCAGACCGTTTACGAAGTTTCGGTGCCGTGGCGCCTGTTGCGTCCCGCCAGGGCGGACCGGCCGGAGCGCTGGGTCGTCGGCCTCGCCTATCCGGTGCCGCCCGTGGGCGAGCGAACTGGCGCAGCGCCGGGGGCGCTTGACTACGAAGTGCGTTACGGCGGCGATGCCGTGGCGCCAGTGCACTTCGTCGAGTTGGATTGGTAAGGCTCGCGCGCGGGCGCAGTCCTGCCGGCCGCGGCCAGTGATGTTGGCCAAGAAAAATCCCCGCCGGCAGGGACGCGCGGCGGGGACGCGAAGCGAAAGCGGTTTTATTGCCGCAGGCGGAAGAACTGGTTGCCCGTCGTGGCCGGGACGGTCACCGAGTTGTTCACCACTCCCGGAACGGCCTGCCAATTCGGATTGGTCAGCGCGGGCGTGCCTTCCAGCGTGAAGCCGGTGACGTCCGTGGGCCAGGAGATGATCACGGTGTCGGTGCCACGATTGATATTCAAGGCGGGCGGCGTGGCCACGCCGGTGATCACGACCGGAATACCGTCCGCGGACGGACCACCCAATGCCACCATCTCGGCGTCGCTGAGTTTGCCGGCGCGAATCTGGATGGAGTTCACCCACATCACGCGGCGCTCATCGCCGTTGTCGCAGAACAACACCGCCAGCGGTTGCAGCGCGCGACGCGCGTTGTCGAGGCCCTGGTTGGCGGTCCAGTCGTCTTGTTTGACGCCATCGACGAACTTGGTGACGACCGGCGGGTTCGCGGCTTCATCGTAAGCGGCGATGACCCGGTGCCATTCGCCCGCGGTGAAGATGCCGGTGCCGTTGTAGCCGCCACCGCCCTGGCCGAAGTTGTTGCCTTGCCAGAACAGGTCGCCGTCCACGTTGGCATCGAGGTTGGTGTTGCTGATCCGGATGAGCGACGCCGCGCCGGGACCGCTGGTGTCCACCAGCACGTCCAGGATGAGCGTGTACTGGTTGACCTTGCTGCCGCCGCCATTCGGCGCGATGCCGTGGTCCATGAGATAACCGATGTTCGGCGAGGCATCACCGGGAACCTTCATCACCTTCGCAGGCTGGCCGGCGATGTCGGGAACGCCCAGGTCGGTCGTGGTGCCAAACTCGGTTCCGATCTGCGTAAACCCGTCGGGTCCGTCGAAGTACTGCAACGGCTTGCCGATCGTGGCGCCCAAGTCGCCGAAGTTGAAATCCCACTGGCCGCTCACGGTGCTTTGCGGGATTTGCTGCGGGATGCCGTCCGCGGACGGGCCGCCGAGCGCGACCATCTCGGCGTCGCTGAGTTTACCGGAACGGATTTGGATCGAGTTCACCCACATGCGGCGGCGCTCGTCGCCGTTGTCGCAGAACAGGACGGCCAGCGGTTGGAGCGCGCGGCGCGCGTTGTCCAGGCCTTGATTCGCCGTCCAGTCATCTTGCTTGATGCCGTCCACGTACTTGGTGACGACCGGTGGATTGGCCGCCTCGTCGTAAGCCGCGATGGCGCGGTGCCAGGCGCCGGCGGTGAAGGTGCCGCGGCCGTTGTAGCCGCCACCGCCCTGGCCGAAGTTGTTGCCCTGCCAGAACAGGTCGCCGTCCACGTTCGCGTTGAGGTTCGTGTTGCTGAGGCGGATCAAGGAGGCGGCGCTGGATCCCGTGGTGTCCACGAACACGTCCATGATCAGGGTGTATTGGTTGACCTTGCTGCCGCCGCCATTCGGCGCGATGCCGTGGTCCATGAGATAGCCAACGTTCGACGACGCGTCGCCCGGCACTTCCATGATTTTCGCGGGCTGGCCGTCGATGTCAGGAACGCCGAGTTCCGTCGTGGTGCCGAACTTGGTTCCCTGCTGGGTGAGGCCATTCGCGCCGTCGAAGTATTGGAGGGCATTGCCCACCGTGGCGCGCAGGTCGCCCGCGTTGAAGTCCCACTGGCCGGCAACGGTGGTGGCGGAGCCGCCGTTCACCAGGATCGTGAAGTCCCAACTGTTCGTGTAGGTGGCGCCGGCGGAGTCGGTGTATTCCACGTGGACGAGGTTGTCGGGCTCCTTTCGGTTCGCGTTGGGATCGTAGCCGACGCTCAAGTAGGCGCCGTTTTTCGACACTTGCTGCGGGGTGACTGCGGCGGCGTTCAGGAACATTTTCACGCCGGCGGCGGACACCGTGCTGGCGCCGTCCAACAGCAAGGCCGTGATGGGCGCCGACGGCGCCACGCCCGACGAACCGGGCAGCGGACTCACCTCCACCACCGCCGGGGCGTTCGCCCGCGCCACCGAGCTTTTGGTGTAAGACTTCACCGCTCGGCTGTCGTTGGGGTCGTTCACAAGGAGCCGCTCGCCGGAAACCGGATCGACGGTGTACAGCACCAGGTCGGCGCCGAGGCCCGTTTGGGCATAGACGATCCGGAAGGGATAGATCCCCGCCGCCGGCGCCACCACCGTGAACTGGTTTTCGACGTGCTGATTGCCCCCGAACTGCGTGCCCGCGCGCTGGTACTCCGCCACCTTGGTGCCGAAGAAGTCGTGCGGATTGGCGCTGACGTAAACCGAGTAAGCGTCGTCGTTGTTCACGTCCGTGCGATCGGAACTCACGCTGATCCCAAACGTGTGCGCGCCGGCGGTCAGTTCGAGAAAGCCGATCACTTCCGCCGCGAAGTTGTCGGTGTGCCCGCCGGTTCCTGGAACGCCGGGGAAGGGCGTGACGTCGTAGAAGGTGGTGATCACCGCCCCGCTGTCGTCCGTGATGTCCAGGGGCGTGGTGCCGTCGCGTTCGAACGCGATCGCGCTGACCGTGTAACTCCCATCCGCATTCGTGCCCGGGATGGCTTCGTTGGGCACGGGCGTGCCGCCGGCGTCCACCAAGGTGCCGTTCAATTGTTTGATGGCGCGGATCACACTGTTGGCCAGAGCCGGTGCCTGGGGCGCCTGCACGGTGCGCACCAGGAAGCCGGGGTTGCTGCCCGAGCCCTGCGGGCCGGCCGCATCCGCCGGGAGGGTGACATCGGCAACCAGTGCCGGGGTGGTGAGGAGCGCGCCGGCCAGCCAGGCCTGGCACGCGATTTTGTGGGTTCGCAGACTCATGGTTCGCTTCCTTTCGGGTGGGGCGCGAACGCACGCCGCGGGCTACTTTGCGCGGCGGCGCACGCGGGATTGATCTTGAGAGACTCTCATTATTTCTATGCGGAGAACCTCGGCAGTATCCGCCTGCCGGCACCCGCAACACAAGCCAAATGGCGGGGGCCAAGGCGCGCACCCAAAAGATCGGGCGCGGACGCGCGTTCGCATTCGGCGCCGGCGATTTGCGCTTCGAACCCGGCGGTCTAGATTCGACCCACGCGTGCTTTCAGATGAAGCGAACGTTGACAATTCTGCTCGTCGCGGCGGTCATCGCGCTGGTTCGCGCCGGCGAAAATTCGAAGACGATGAAGACCGAATCGACCGCGGCTCCCCGCACTGAGCTCGCCACCTTTGGCGGGGGCTGCTTCTGGTGCCTGGAGGCCGTGTTTCAACTGCTCGACGGCGTCAAATCCGTCACCAGCGGTTACGCCGGCGGCCACGTCGAGAACCCAACTTACAAGCAGGTCTGCGGCGGCGATACCGGCCACGCCGAAGTCGTGCAGATCGAGTACGACCCGCAGAAGATCAGTTACGAGCGCCTCCTGGAGGTGTTCTGGATGGCGCACGATCCCACCACGCTCAACCGCCAGGGCCACGACGTCGGCCCGCAGTACCGCTCCATCATCCTCTATCACAACGAAGCTCAAAAGCTCGCCGCGGAACGGTCCAAGGCGGAGGCGGCGAAGGAGTTTGCGAAACTGATCGTGACCGAGATCGTGCCGCTCAAGAAATTTTACCGCGCCGAGGGTTACCACCAGGATTACTTCCGCCAAAACCCCGGCCA
>JAKCAB010000744.1:8869-9599 GCA_021839785.1 bacterium
AAGATCCAGAAGCTCAAAAAGGAGCTCGGCGTGAAGCCCTGAGCGGTCTTCGCCTGCCCAACCGGAACCATTCAATAAAAGCGGTGAGCGCGACCGCTTTGGTTTTCACCCGGCGGGTGAAGCTGACCCGCGTCGATCGAGGCCCTGATTGTCTCCGTGTTATAGGCGTTCATTGGCGTTCATCCGCGGTTTCCAGGCTCATAATTCCTGTAACGTTCCGCCGATTTCGCTTCTGAGGTGGGTGCCAGTTCACTATGAATGGCGACTGACCCGTGAGCGAAGGACGCAAATGCCCAAGCTGTGGGACGCCGTTGGCCGCCGACGCGCCGGCCGGTCTTTGCGCGGCGTGCTTGTTGCGCGAAGGTCTGGCCACCGAGACGGCGAGCGGTGGGGAGACACCCCCGTTTGCCCCGCCCTCGCCGGCTGAGCTGGCGCCGCACTTTCCGCAACTGGAAATCCACGGATTGGTCGGCCGCGGCGGCATGGGCGCCATCTACAAGGCGCGGCAACCGGCGCTCGACCGCTGGGTGGCGCTCAAGATTCTGCCCCCGGCGCGAACCCAGGAACCCGGCTTCGCGGAGCGCTTCAATCGCGAGGCCCGCGCGCTGGCCCGGCTCACCCATCCGAATGTGGTGGCGGTGCACGACTTCGGCCAGGCGGGCGGCTACGCGTACTTGTTGATGGAGTTCGTGGACGGCGTGAACCTGCGCCAGCTCGAGCGCGCCGGCCG
>JAKCAB010000870.1 GCA_021839785.1 bacterium
TCCGCCGCGGTGAACCACTCCGGGAACTGGTTGATGCGCGGATAGTCGATCGGCAGATGCATGAACTCCTTGTGTCGCGGGCGATCGAACACCACGCGTCCGGACCATGCCTGGTCGGCCGAGAAACTGAGGTAAAGACTGCCGTCCTCGTCCCGCACCGCGCCAATCCGCACGTCCGCCCGCCACGGATGAAGACTCGCGCCTTGGGTCTTCCAGAGCGCGTACAGGATCGTGGTGCGGGCGAAGTTGCCGTCGCCATGCCAGCCCTCGATGATGCCATCCGGCTTCTGCTTGGCCCACATCACGCGCATCTCGCTGTCCACCCACGCGGCAGCCGAAGCCACGGGTTCGCGGTTGAGGAGATTGAGCGCGCCTTCGATCGAGTCCGCGTAACCGTCCGCGCTTTCACCCTCCCACCGATAATTCGTGTAGTACGCCTGCAAACTGCCCATCGCCTTCAGCGCCGCCGCGCGGTAAGCCGGCATGTGGTCCAGCAAGTGCATCGTGTAAAAGCCGTCTAAGTCGTAACCCCAGGTGTCACAAATGCCCTGCGAATGCTGGCCGGTCTGGGGATTAACCCAGTCGTACAACATGCCGTGCTCGTTGCGGCCAACCTCGAGGATGCGGTCAAACATCGCGTGCAGTGGCTCCCGATACGCCGCGGCTTTCGCGGGGCGGACGTGCTTCAAGGCGAAGTAGAGTTCCGTCAGGCCATTGACCACCTCGCAGCCGTGGTCGCGGAGGCGAAGCTGCTTGAGGTCGCGCGTTGGATGGTTGGTGCCGAGGAGGTAGTAGTCGCCCAATCGCGTGGCCCAATCGAGGTATTTGGCTTCGCCGGTAAACCAGTACAACCGCGCGCCGGCCTGGAGCAGGTCGCCGTTCACCTCGAAGTTCAATGTCGGGACGGCGCCAAACGGCGTCTGGATGCACGCGTGTTTCCAGATGTCGTCGATGAGGCCGGTCATGCGCTCCGACCACGGGCTGGGGCCGAGCCATTCGGTGAGCGGGATCAGGCCGTCCTTCACGTACTCCGCGCCGTCGAAGATGATCTCGTCCAAATTCACTTCGGGCCGACGCCAGCCGCGCTTCGAGAACGAATAATCGTCCGGCAACCGGTCCACGCGCGCGGTCAGGCGTTGCTCGGTGTGGAGCATGTCGAGCAACCGGCCATCCAGGAGTGCGCGATCGGTGAACCACGCCGTCAGCACCATGAACGGGTAATTGTCGGCGCCGGCATCGCGGCCGTTCCAATAATCGCCGTCCTGGGTGAGATTGCGCGGGATCAGGCCCGTCGCCGGATCGGCCTTTGTCAACCAGGCCGCGACGTAACGCTGGCAACGCTGGAAAGACTCGCTGGCCGCGCGACCGTTCTCGGCGGCTTGTCGGAACAACGCCTCCGCGGCCGGCGCGGCGCCTGCCCGGTCGCTTGCGGACAGGAACGAAAGCATCGAGGCGAAAGCCAGGGCTCGCAGAAAGCCGGAGTGGAGCCGACGCCGGCCAATCAAAACCGTGGCGCGGGTGTCGTTGAGTGGCCGCCCATCGCCCTCGGGAGCGCCGTTGCGGGGCGGGAACGGAACTGAGTCGAAACAATGCGGAATCACGCTTCCAAAGGAAGCTGAAATCACCGGCATCGGGCCAGCGAAAAAATCGGGTCCGCGCCGCACCCAATGTCAGCCCGGCGTCGATAAAGACCTCTGGTGCCAGGGGCGATGGACGGATGATCGTAGGGGGGGCCCCAGCGGAGTCGCAGGTCCGATGGGACTCGCCCAACCGCGCCCCGTCGGACTAGTAGGCAAATACGTGCGCCCCCCGCCGCGTTGAGTGCGTTTAGCGCTTGGCACGACGGCGCCCTCTGCCGGACTTTTCCCCGATGGGTCAACGGAAAGTCCTGTTCGGTTCGCACTAGCCGTGAACTTACGGTCGCCCCAGACCCGGCCACGCTTGCGGTTGCGCGTGACGGCTACGGCGGAAACGATCCTCCGCGGCGGTCATCCGTGGCTCTTCGCCGGCGCGGTCCTCGATCAAAATCGCCCGGGCGAAACCGGTGAACTGGCCGTCGTTTACGACCGGAAGGATCGGTTTCTGGCCATCGGGTGGTTCGACGCCGAGGCGCCCATCCGGGTGCGGGTGCTGCACGCGGGCAACCCGCTGACGCTGGACGCCGCGTGGTGGCAACAGCGACTGCACCGGGCGATCGAGCGACGCCGCGGCGGGTTTGACGAACAAACCACCGGCTTTCGCTGGATTCATGGCGAAAGCGACGGCTGGCCGGGGCTCGTGCTCGATCGCTACGGCACCGTGCTCGTGCTCAAACTCTACACCGCCGCGTGGCTGCCCCGGATCAAGGAAGTGACCGATCTGCTATGCGCGGTGCTGCGTCCGAAGTGGCTCGTCCTGCGGCTCAGCCGGAACACGCAAGCGGCGGCGCAGCGAGACTTCGGGGTTTCCGACGGGCAATTGCTCGCTGGCGAGCCTCTCGCCGAGCGGCCGGTGTTTCTCGAATCGGGGCTGCGCTTCGAAGCCGATGTGGTCCACGGTCAGAAAACCGGCTTTTTCCTGGATCAACGCGAAAACCGTCGCCGGGTGGAGCGGCTGTCGTCCGGCGCCGAGGTCCTGAACGCCTTCAGCTTCTCAGGCGGATTCTCGCTCTACGCGGCCCGTGGTGGCGCACGGTCGGTTACGGATCTCGACCTCAGCCAACACGCGCTCGCGGCGGCGCGGCGGAACTTCGGCCTGAATCGGGACGACCCCTCGCTGGCCCGATGCCGTCACGAATGCATCCGGACGGATGCGTTTGCCTGGCTCGACCAGAATCGAACGCGGCAATTCGACGTGGTGGTGATCGATCCTCCCTCCCTGGCGAAGCGCGAGGTGGAACGGGCCGGCGCCATCCAGGCTTACGGCCGGCTGGTCTCGAATGGCCTGCGAGCGCTCCGGCGCCAGGGCGTGCTGGTGGCCGCCTCCTGCTCGGCGCACGTTTCCGCGGCCGAGTTCTTCGACACCGTGCGCCAGGCCACCCGGTGGAGCGGGCGCACCTTCACGGAACTCGAAACGACGCTCCACCCGGCCGATCACCCGGCCACCTTCCCCGAGGCTGAGTACCTGAAATGCATCTATCTCCAGGGCTGAGCCGGGTCGCCGCTGGGTGCGGCAAGCCGCCTCCCAACCCTCGTCACCCCACCACGAGGCAGAAGGGGATCGGGTTCAAGCGGCCCCGGCCGTGCGGCAACGCCGCGGACGATCCGGTGCCAAAGCGCCAAGGCTGAACTTGTTCGCCGCACCCCCGCGCTTGAATCGGCGCCGCAACGCTGCTACCAAATCCGCTTCGCGGCATGACGTTGCCTACCTCAGACGCGGTTACAGCCTCGACTCGCGACCAGGTCTTCCGCGTCCGCGGACTGACCAAGGTCTATGGCACCGGCACGGCCGCGGTGCACGCCCTGGCCGGCGTGGACCTCGACCTGCACGCCGGCGAACTCGTCGTGTTGCTCGGGCCTTCGGGCAGCGGCAAGACCACATTGCTCAACAACCTCGGTGGCCTCGACGTCCCGACCACCGGCGAGTTGTGGTATCGCGACATGGATCTGACCGCGGCGGACGAGGACCAACTCACGCGCTACCGCCGCGACGCGGTGGGCTTCATCTTCCAGTTCTACAACCTCATCCCCAGCCTGACGGCGCGCGAGAACGTGGCGCTCATCACCGAAATCGCCCGCGATCCCATGCCCGCCGAGGACGCGCTCCACCTGGTCCATCTCGGCGCGCGACTCGATCACTTCCCCGCCCAGCTTTCGGGCGGCGAGCAGCAGAGAGTCGCGATCGCCCGCGCCATCGCCAAGCGCCCGGAGGTGTTGCTTTGCGATGAACCGACCGGGGCGCTGGACGTGAAGACCGGCATCGTCGTCCTCGAAGCGATTCAAAATGCGAATCGCGAACTGGGCACGCTCACGGTCGTCATCACTCACAACGCGATCATGGCCGACATGGCGGACCGGGTGATTCACCTCTCCGACGGCCGGGTGCATCACATCCGGCAAAACGCCCAGCGCGCCCCCGCCAGCAGCCTGAACTGGTGATGATTTCCTACCTCGACCGCAAGCTGTGGCGCGACCTGAACCGCATGAAAGGCCAGGCCTTCGCGGTTGCGCTGGTGATGGCTTGCGGCCTGGCGATGATGATCATGGCGCGCAGCCTGATCAAATCGCTCGATACCACCCGGCGCGAGTACTACGAATCGAACCGCTTCGCCGACGTCTTCGCCAATCTCAAGCGCGCGCCGAACGCGCTGGCCGACCGCGTCCGCGCCCTGCCCGGCGTGGCCGAAGTGCAGGTTGGCATCTCGATGCAGGTCACGCTGGACATCGCCGGCCTGGCCGAGCCGGCCAGCGGGTTGGTGCGGTCGCTGCCGGATTTTGGCCAGCCCGAGTTGAACCAGCTCTTCCTCCGCACCGGTCAGTGGCTGTCGGCCGAGCGCCGCGGCGAAGCGCTGGTCGGCGAAGCGTTCGCAGTCGCCAACCAGCTTCGGCCCGGCGACACCGTCACCATGTTGCTCAACGGCCGCCGGCAAACGTTGCGGATCGCGGGCATCGTGCTGTCGCCGGAGTTCATCTTCGAATCGCGCCCCGGCGCCGCGCTGCCGGACAACCGCACCTATGGCATCTTTTGGATGCGATACTCGGATGTGGCGGCGGCGTTTGACCTTGATGGCGCGTTCAATTTCGTGTCGCTGACGCTCGAACCCGGCGCCGTCGAGCGCCTGGTCATTGCGGCGCTGGACAGGCTGCTCACGCCTTATGGCGGCCGGGGCGCCTACGGGCGGTCGGATCACCCGTCGCACATCCGCGTCTCCGACGAAATCCGCGTGTTGAAGGCGCTCTCGATTGGCTTTCCAGTGGTGTTCCTGAGCGTCGCAGCGTTCATGACCAACTCGATCCTGTCGCGCCTGCTGAACTTGCAGCGCGAACAGATCGCCATTTTGAAGGCGTTCGGTTTCGGGAACCGCCAGATCGCGGTGCACTACCTCAAGTTCGCCTTCGTCATGGTCGCCGGCGGCACGGTCCTGGGCTGCCTGGGCGGCATCGGCTTGGGGCTTCGACTCGTCCATCTTTACACGGCGTTCTTCCGCTTTCCGGAGCTGAACTTCATGCTGAACGAATCGGCGCTTTCGGTCGCCCTGCTCGTCTGTGCCGGCGCGGCTTTGGCCGGTGTGTTCAGCGCCGTTCGCCGGGCCGCCCGCCTGCCACCCGCCGAGGCGATGCGCCCGGAACCACCCGCAGATTACCGACCCGCGCTCGTCGAACGCACCGGCATCGCGCACTGGCTCTCGCACACCTTCCGCATCGCGGTACGCAACATCGAGCGCCGGCCGATGCAAGCGCTGTTCACCGTGGCCGGGCTGTCGCTCGCCACGGGCATTCTCGTCGTCCCGAACGCCTTTCGCGATTCGGTGAGTTACGTGCTCGATTATCAATGGGACACGCTCCAGCAACAGGATTTGAGCGTGGGCCTGGTGGAGCCGGCGCACGCCGCGGTGAATCACCTGTTTCGCCGACTGCCGGGCGTGGTGACGATGGAACCGTTCCGCACCGCCTTTGTGCGCATCCGCAACGGCCCGCACCAACGCCAGCTCCCGCTGCAAGGCCAGTTGCCAAGCGCACTCCACAACCGCGTCATCGACCAAGACGACCACCGCATCGTGCTCCCGACGCAAGGCGTGGTGCTTTCGTCCAAACTCGCCGAGGCGCTCCAGGCGCGGCTGGGCGACGACCTCGTCATCGATGTCCTGGAAGGCAAGCGCCCGACGCTGATCCTGCCGCTGGTTGGGCTTTCGGAAGACCTGGCCGGTGTCGCGGCCTACACGGACCTGCACAGCCTCAACCGCCTGCTCGGCGAAGGGGACATCGTCTCCGGCGCCAGCTTCTGCCTGGACGCGAACCGGCAAGCCGATTTCCTGCGCGCCTTGAAGGACATTCCACGCGTGAGTTGGGTGGCCATCAAGAAGTCGCTGCGCGAGAATTTCCGCAACACCACCGCCGCCAGCATCGGTCTCTTCCAGAAAGTCTATATGGTGCTCGCGATGATCGTCTCGTTCGGCGTCGTGTACAACAACGCCCGCATCTCGCTCGCCGAGCGGGCGCGCGAGCTGGCCACGCTGCGGGTCATCGGCTTTTCGCGGCGCGAGGTGGGCGGAGTGTTGCTGACCGAGCTGAGCGTGCTGGCGCTGCTGGCCTTGCCGATCGGGCTCGCGCTCGGCGCCGGTTTTGCCACCGCCATCGTCAGCGCCGTGAACACCGAGACCGTTCACCTGCCGGTCATCTTGACTTCAGCGAACTACGCGTTTGCGGCGCTGACGGTCCTTGTGGCGTCGGCCACCTCGGCCGTTGTGGTCTTGCGACGCGTCAACCGGCTCAACCTGGTCAGCGACCTGAAGGCACCCGAATAAGTACTCGGACTTTTTCATGAACGACCACCACGAAAGCAACGCCGAAGTCCTGCCTGCGGCGCAGCCCAACCCGGTTTCCCCGATGAAGGCGAATGCGCCCGCGCTCAAATCCGCTGGCCGGCCGCGAGCCAACCAAGCCAACCGCCATTCACGCCGCTGGCTGCCGTGGATGGGACTCGTCCTGTTGCTGGCGCTGATCGTCGCCGGTTTCTGGCCCAGACCCGTGCTGGTCGAACTCGCCACCATCCAGGTCGGCAAACTCCAGTCCACCGTCACCGAGGAAGGCAAAACCCGCGTCAAGCAACGCTACCTTGTCACCGCACCGTTGGCCAGCCGGCTGCGGCGAATCGCGCTCGATCCCGGCGACAAAGTGAAAGCCGGCGAAACCGTGGTCGCCGAGATCGAGCCGCTGCCCCCTGCTCTCCTGGACGCGCGCAGCCGCAGCCTGGCCGAAGCCCGCCGCGATGCCGCCATTCAAAACCTCGAACGCGCCCGCGCGGCGCACCGCTTCGCCACCAGCGAACTCGAACGCTTCAAAAAGCTGTTCGCGGAACAAACCGTTTCCATTCAGGAACTGGAGGTCATGAAATGGCGGGACGAGTCGGCCATGCGGGACGAAGGCGCGGCGGAAAGCGAACTGCGCGAGGCTGAGGCGACGTTGGCCGCGTTCACCAATCCCGCGCCGGCAGGCGACATCACCGAGGTCAAGGCCCCCGCCAGCGGCCGGGTCTTGCGGGTCCCGGACCAGAGCGCGCGCGTCGTCAGCGCCGGCCAGACCCTGCTGGAAATCGGCGATCCCACCGACTTGGAAGTCGTCATCGACGTCCTCTCCCGCGACGGAGCCCGCATCGGGCCCGGCACGCGGATCGAGCTTGAGCATTGGGGCGGCGAGGTGCCTTTGCAGGCCAGGGTGCGGCACGTCGAACCGGCCGCGTTCACCAAGGTCTCGGCGCTTGGCGTCGAGGAACAACGCGTGAATGTCATCGCCGACCTGGTCACGCCGCCCGAACAACGCCGCAGCCTGGGCGACCAATTCCGCGTCGAGGCGCGCATCGTGATGTGGGAAGCCGACCAGGTAACGAAGGTGGCTTCCGGCGCGCTGTTCCGGCGCGGGCAGGACTGGGCGACGTTCGTGGTCACCGAGGGCCGGGCGCATTTGCGGACGATCAAAGTCGGGCACGCGAGCAATTCGGAGATGGAAATCCTCGCCGGCCTCAAGCCCGGCGATGCCGTGATCCTCCACCCCGGCGACCGCGTCCGCGACGGCCAGCGGGTGAAACCGGTCGAGATCTGAGGCCACGGTGGGACGACACCTGAGCTGGTCCGCGCAAGGGTTTTGGGGAAAAGAGGTCCATTGGTCAGGCGGTCACGATGTTGGGACTTTGGCGATGCCGCAGTTGTTGGAGATAGCGCGCTTCGTCGTAGGACATGCGGGTCTGCCAACACCCCTTTGAAGGCCAGCGCCTACAGGATGGCCCAATGGCCCTTGGCCTTCATCTGCGCGGAATAGACCCTGGCCCAGGCCGAATGCGCCACCGTCTGCCCGGCCCACTCGACTCTGCTCAGACCAAGAAAGGGGCCAGCACGTTCCGCGCGACCTTCAGCGCCCGTTGCCGGCCTTCCAGGGTGCTGCCAAACGTGCCGTCCTCGACTTCGATGCACACCGGGCCTTCGTAGCCGACGGCCTGCACCGCGGCCAGGTAACGCGCCCAGTCGATGTCGCCGTAGCCGGGGATGCGCGGTTCGTGCCATTCCAGGGGATAGGCGAAGATGCCCACGTCGTTCATGCGCTCCCAGCGGATGCGGACATCCTTCGCGTGCAGGTGGAACAGCTTGTCCTTGAACTCCACCAAGGGCGACGCCGGGTCCATGAACTGAAGGATGAAGTGCGACGGGTCGTAGTTGAGCCCGAAGTGGTCGCTGGGGAGGTCGCTGAACATTCGCCGCCAGATCGCCGGTGAAACAGCGAGGTTTTTGCCGCCGGGCCATTCGTCGCGGGTGAAGAACATCGGGCAGTTCTCGATGCCGATCTTGATGTCGTGGTCCTCGGCGAACTTGATGAGCGGCTTCCAGGTTTTGAGGAAGCGCGGCCAGTTCTCGTCGAGCGTTTTGGTCCAGTCGCGGCCGACGAAGCTGTTCACAATCTTCAGGCCCAGCTTTTCGGCGGCGAGGATGACCTTCTTCAGATGGTCCACCGACTTCTTCGCGACCTCCGGATCGGGATCGAGCGGGTTCGGGTAATAGCCGAGGCCGCTGATGCCGACGCCGTGTTCGTGAGCCTTGGCCCACACGTCATCCGCCTGCGCTTGGTTGAAGCCGCTGACATCGACGTGGGTGACGCCGGCGAATTTGCGTTCGGCCTTGCCGACCGGCCAGCACATCAGTTCGACGCAGGCGAACTGCTCAGTCTTGGCGAACTGGAGCACCTGTTCCAACGACAGGTCCGGGAGGATGGCGGAGACGAATCCGAGTTTCATGGCGTTCCTTTCATGCGTTTCTGGTTTCAAACTTTACGTGTCGATCATGCAGGGAGCACCAACCGACGCCGCTCGGCCAAGAACCGCTCGATTGCGGCGGCCGTGGCATGCGGGTATTGGGCACGAATTCTGGCGCGCGCCATTTCGCTCGCCAGCTCGTGTAAGCCCAAGGCCATCCTGATCCGCTCGTCGCACGTCATTTCGCGGTAGCGAGTGAGTTGTCTTTCAAGCGCCTTGTCCGGGTTCATCCGCCGACGCCTCCGGCTCGATGGTTCACCGACTCGTGGCCACCGGCTTCGGCTGGGCCGCTTGCCATTCCGGTTCGCTGACTTTCCGCACTTCCTGGAGGAACACGTATGCGCCCTTCTTGTTGCCCACGATGACGTCCGGCCGGCCGTCGCCGTTCACGTCCGCCGCGAGGACCTGGGTGCCCACGCCGGAGTTGTCGTCGATGAGGCGTGGCACCCAGTCCACGCTACGATCCGCGCCGCGAACGAGCTGGAACCAGTAGAGCACCGCCGGGGCGTTCGGTTCGGGGTAGCCTTCCGGGCCATGCGCCCAAAAGCGT
>JAKCAB010000862.1 GCA_021839785.1 bacterium
AAACGCCGAGGGCGTCTTCTGCACTTACCCTTGGAATCCCGAGCGGAAAGATCCAAAGCTCGACGCCTTCCGGGACGCCTTCCGGAAACGCTGGGGCGCTGAAGCCGACACTTACGCCGCCCACGCCTACGACGGGGCGAACATGCTCATCTGGGCGATCCAGACCGCCGGCCTCAACCGCGCCAAGATCCGCGATGTCCTCGCTTATCGCTCCGAGCCGTTCCCCGGGGTGACCGGCGACATCCCACTCAGCTCGGCGATGGACGACGCCGGCGAGGTCTTCCTGACCCGCCGCGAGAACGGCAAATGGAATTACTATTCGCGCGAGGAACTCGGCATCCCGCGCGGCAAGGTCATCGAGACCCCGCGCGCGGAGCGGCAACAGGCAAGCGCAAGATGATCGAGGTTTGAAACCGGAAATGCCCGATTCGAATTCCGGTCGGATGCGCCGCCGCGCGTTTGTGCGAGGCGCGGTGGCCTCGACCTCCGTTCTCTGCCTCTCGGCGTGCGACGCCGGGAAGACAACCCCGATCGGAGCCAAAACGGAGTCTGCGTCCCCGGAACCCGCGGCGGATCGGAAGCCGCTGGCCTGGGGCCGTTCCCCGGCAGAAGTCCTGGACCTGGTGGACGGCAAAGCCGACGACTACATGCGGGTATGTCACCACTGCGCGCAAACGAGTTTCCTGGCCTTGCGGGCGGTCTTCGAGTTGGGAAACGCTTCCCTGGTCAAGGCGCTGACCCCGCTGCCGGGGATCGCCGAGCGGGGTGAAACTTGCGGCGCGGTGACCGGCTGCTTGCTGGCCTTGGGCTTGGTGTACGGGCGGGACCGACTGGAGGATTGGGCCGGCTGGCGCGCATGTCTCGTTCCCGCCCGCGCGTTCTGTCAAAGGTTCGAGTCGGAGATGGGCAGCACGATGTGCGGGGACATCGTGGAGAAGCTCTTTGGGCAACGCTACAACCTGGCGGACCCGGCCGATCTGGCGAAATTTCAGCGGGTCGGACCCACAGCCAAGTGCGGCGGGGTGGTGCGGAAGGCCGTCCGCATCGCGGCCGGCCTCATCTTGGACAAGGGGTGAAACGGCGGCTTCAATCCCCGGCCCATGAAGGTTACGGGTTTCTCGCGCTTCCCCGAACGGGGCGGACGGTCATTGCCCGCGCGCCACGACTCAGGCGAGGGCTTTCGTTGGTGGCGGTTATCCGTGCTCCTTGGCTTCGCCTTCGTTCTCCACCTTTCCGTCGCGGAACCGGTCAATCCCCAGGCGGCGCCTTTCTTCCGTTTCCGCGACCTTACGCTCGGATACACCGGCCCCGAAGAGACTTTCACCAACCTGACCGAAGTCCGCATTGCCTGGTTCGGTCCGACGAACCTGGACGATCCGCTGACCGGTGACCTGTGGTGGGCCGCGAACCTCGCCGTCAGCGAAGCCAACGAGCAGAACGAGCGTCTCCGGAATGCAGAACTCGAGGCGCCAAACTCGGAACTCGGGAGGCTTCCGTTCCGTCTGGTTCCGCGCTGGGCGGTCGATCCCTGGGGCACGGGCGTATCGCAACTCACCCGCCTGATCTACGACGAGCACGTCGTGGCAGTGCTGGGATCTGTCGATTCTCCCTCGACGCATCTCGCGGAGCAAATCGTGGCCAAGGCCCAACTGCCGCTGATCAGCCCCATCGCCACGGACAAGTCCGTCACCCTGGCGGGGGTCTCCTGGATGTTTGCCTGCGCCCCGACCGACGACGCGATTGCGCGCGTGCTCGTCGCGGAGGTGCTCCCGACTTTGAGCACTCCCACGAACCACCTCGTCTTGCTCGCGGCCACCGACCATGAATCGCGGATGACGGTGCGGGAGGTGATCAAGGAATTCAGGCGGCAAGGCCGGACGCCCGATTTCCGTTTCGATGTGCCTCCGGGCGCGCTCGACACCGCCCGGCAGTTGGCCGCCATCGCGCAGAGGCAACCGGCCGCCGTGCTCATCGTGGCCGGCGTTGAAGACGCCGCCAGACTGGTGTCCGCAGTCCGGGCGATAGCCCCGGCCAGCACCCTTTTCGGCAGCCACTCGATGGGCCGCACCCGTTTCCTGACGCTTGCGGGCCGGGCCGCCGAGGGCGTGCGATTTCCTCTGCTCTTCGTCCCCGACGCCACCGACCCGCTGGCCGCACGGTTCATCGAACGCTTCCGGGCCGAGCGCCGTCGCCAACCGGACTACACGGCGGCACTCGTGTACGACAGCACGCGGTTGCTCCTCGAAGCCATCCGCCGGAGTGGACTCAACCGCGCGCGCATCCGCGAGGCCATCCCGCCGCTTTCGCCCTGGACCGGCGTGGCGGGTACGATCCGCTGGGACGGCACCGGCCACAACACGCGGACGAATATCGGCATGGGCACCGTTCGGAATGGCGCCATCGTTCCGCTCACACCAAACGGCCGGCTGGACACGACGACGAAGGCAGCGGCGGTGGAGTAGAACTAGCCGCAACTCCGAGTCCTAACGCCTGGCCACAGGACCAGTCAGGCCGCCTTTCGCGCCTTCCACTTCGAGAGCGAGGCAGAGATCACGGCGCAGGGCGGCGCCGATCGTCCGGCAGGAGCCTTCGAATCGCCGCTTCGTTCTCCGCCACGGTGCGATCGCCTCGTGGATCGCTGGCCGAGAGGAAGCTGGCGGCCGGGTAACCTTTCGTGGCGCGGCCATAAGCCTCGCGGCGCAGGTGGGCGAGGGGATTGTGGCCCAGGCGTTGCCGCCGGGCACTGCGCAGGGCGTCGAGGTCGATCTCGGCCACCACGATCTTCTCTCCGGGGCCGGGATCCGCCTGGGCCAGAATGCGACCGTCGTAATCCACGACCATGCTGCCGCCGGGCCAGGAGAAAGGACCGTAGTGCTGGAGGCTCGCGCCTTGATTCGCGCCGACCACGTAAGCCATGTTTTCCAGCGCCCGGCACCGGTTCACCACCGTCCACCAGTCCATCGGCGGGGTCGCGCCCCAAGGATCCATGTAAGCCGAGACGCGGATCAGAATCTCGGCGCCGTTCACCGTGAGCTGCCGGATGGCTTCGGGAAAAATCCAGTCGTAACAGATGGCGCAACCGAGGTTGCCTATCGTCGTGCGGGCCACGGGAAACAGTTCGTCCTCATAACCGGGCACATCGTGCGGGCTGGCGTGGACTTCCCACGGAATCCAGGGGTTCACCTTCCGATACTTGTAGAGCAAGCCCTCCGGTCCCACCAGGCACGTGGTGTTGAACAGCGCGCCCGGCCAAGCGGAGTCGTACTCGACGAACGTGCCGGTCTGAATGTAGAGGCCGTGCTCCCGGGCCTTGGCGAGGTAGCGCTCGGTGTGCTCGTTCGGCACCGGCACGGCGAGGTTCTCGCGCAGTCCGGCAATCGTGGGATAGATCGGCGCTGCGTGGGCGAACTCCGGGAAGACCACCAGCCGCACGGGGAACAACGGACGGTAACCGACCACCGCCCCATCGATCATCGCCAGCATGCGATCGACGCGGCTGGAGATTTCGCGGCGGTCGGTCGGACAGGGAAAGTCCGTTTGGCAGGCGGCCACAGCGTATCTCATGGGGGGCGCAGCTATTCGATGATCCGTGTGTTGTAAGTTGACCGGAACCGCCGCGTCTCCGGCGTGTCGGGATACGCCTCGTTCGCGGGGTAAGGATAGCGGCTCATGGCGCGGAAGGGCAGTGGCTCCAGAGTCCGCGGGGTTGCCGTGTAAAGGTCCATGTCCTTGCAATAGGCATGCGACACCAGCACGAAACTCCGCATCCGGCCGGCGGCAAGATCCGGCAAGGCGCTCGCGTCGAATTGGACTGCGATCTCGTCGCCGGGTCCCACCAGCACATATCGGTCATCGAACTCGGTCAGCAACTCCGTCACCGCGCCGTACCGGGTGTAGGCGCCCTGGAGCGTGTGGAACGGCGCGGTGGCCTCGCGCAGGTCGTAGTCATAGATCAAAGGCAGCCGGCCATCGGGCGAGTATTCGAGGGCGAAGCCGGCGTACCGCAGCGTCGCTTCTCGCAAAGGCACCGGGCTCACGCTTACCGTGTCAACTCGACCCGCCCGCGCCACGAAGATCCGGTCGTAGAAGAGTTCCAGGTTCGTCGTCAACCGCAACTTCCGCGTCGCCGGCGTGAGCTGGTCCGTGAGATCGATCGTCATCGTGCGGGCCATGCCGCCCGGCGCGCCCCCGTCGGGCACAATCGTCTGCCAGCGACCGTCCGGCGCCTGTCGTTCGACGCGGATGGGTTCCCAACCGAGGCGCGACTGGCTGGCCGCATAGACCGTCTGGGAATAGGGATACTCGATGAATCCGGTGATGAACAGGGACACGCGGTCACCCACGCCGAAACCGGCCAGGCGGTCGCCGAAGTCCAGTTCCAAACTGTGCGGCGCACAGAAACCGAGGTAGCGCCGGTCGAGTGGAGGCTCATAGGCATAGACTCGGTCCACGTGCCGCAGCGCGGCCGCGCAGTCGTGTCCCGTGGGATCGAGGGCCCGCACCGGAAAGATCGGCGCGTCCACCACCAGCAACTCATGGGTCGGCGGCGGCCCGCTGAGAGCGAGTCGTTCGTCCGGGAAGACTTGCTGGTCCGGGGCATGGTCGATGGCCAGCAGTTCCAGCCGGTCGATGTAAGCCGTCTCCTCCATCGGCTCGGCGATGCGCAGTTCGTAACGGCCGTTCCGCGATCGGAGCTGGCCCGGCTCGATTTTCACATGCTCCAGCACTTGGGGCGGCGCGGCGACGCCGGGCGCCGAGAAGTAGCCCAGACCGCCCACGCCGGCGAAGTCGGTGACGAACTCGAACCGGCTGCCGTTCCAGGCAAACAACACGGGACAACTTGAGATTTTGCGCTGGAGCTCGGCCACCTGGTGCGTCTGGCCCGCGACCAGGCCCATCTCGGACTGGGCCACGCCGTCGGGCCAGAGGAAATCCACATAGTCCGCTTTGGAAGCGCCGCCGAGGCCGAACACCACCGGCAGCAGCGACTGGTTGGCGCCACCCGCTTGACCGGTGTGGAGCAGCTTTTGCTCCCGCCACCCGGCCCGCGCCGTCAGGGTCACGCCATAGCCGCTCGCGGGGCTGCGCGTGCGGCCGTCGCGACTGCGAATCCCGCTGGGCTGGATTGCCAGCGCCGTCGAAGGCGGCACGAGTTCGCCAGCGGCGAGGGCCACGCGCGAGGTGGCGCCTTGTTCCAGGATGACCCAATCCGGCACCCGGTCGCCCGTCACGTCGAGAACTTCGATCCCGGCCAAGCGGTTGCCGGCCGCGGGTTGCCAGACCTGGGCCTGCAACCCAAAACGCCCCCGCCCGTCATTGAGCAGCAGGTGCACCGCCGACCCAAAGCAGACGATGTCGAGGTCGCCGTCCAGGTCCACGTCGGCGACCCGCAGGCCGCCGAGAGGTCCCCACGAGGCGAGGGCCTTGGCACTGGCAGCGAAGGTCTCCTCCGCGGTAAACCACCCCCGTCCGCCACCGACGAACAATTTCGCTTCGCGAGGATTTCCGCCCAGCACCAAAAGGTCCGGGAAGCCGTCGCCATTGAAGTCCTGCAATGCGCCCCCCGCATCGCCCCGGATGTCCAGTCCCGGCAGATCGGCTTCGCGGTATTGGCCGAGCAGCTCGTTCAGGAACACCTTCGCCGGCTGGTCCCGGCGCAGGATCACCAGGTCCAGGTCACGGTCAGAGTCGAGATCGCCGGGCAGAACCAGCACCGAGCCGCCATCGGCGCAGGCCACCCCCGCCTTGAGGGCGATGTTCGTGAACGCACCGTCGCCGTTGTTGTTCCAGAGCTGGTTGGCGCCCGCGCTGCACACGAAGGCGTCCAGATCGCCATCATGGTCGGCGTCGAGGAACCACGCCGAGCGACCGGGATCGGACGGGGCTTCGAGCCCGGCCTGCCGGGTGATGTCGGCGAATGTCCCATCGCCTTTGCCCCGGAGCAGACGATTCCCCGCCGCGCCGGTCACGAACAGGTCGGGGATGTCGTCGTTGTCGAAATCGCCGATGGCGCAACTTGACGCATGGGTCACGTCCGCGACACCGGCGCCCATCGTCGTGTCGGTGAAACTCCCGCCGGATTCCTGGCGCAGCAGGGCGACGTGGGCGTCCGGCCCCGGCATTGGCACGACAAGTTCGGGCCGGCCATCGCGGTCAAGGTCGCCGACCGCGGCGCCGCGCAGCGACGGCTCAGTGCTGTCCGTCGCCGGGCCGGTCAAGCTGACCGCCGTCTCCCCGGCCTTGAGTTGATAGCGGCGCCGCGTAACGGGAGGGATCGGCGACGCGGGGAGTGGGCGGGCCAGGGCGAGTTCGCCCATCTGATTGTATTGCGGCAGCTCGATCGACTCGCCCAGCGGACTCTCGCGCAGGGCCTTGAAGCGCGTGAGGTATTCCGTGGCCTTGGCTTCGTTGCCGGCACGCATCGCGGCTTGGTAAAGCTGGTAGTAGGCACTGTAGAGATAGGGGCGGTACCGCACCGCCTGCATGAACTCCGTCTCCGCGGGTTGGTTCAAACGCTGTCTGCAGAGCGCCAGCAGGTACCACGCGGCGCCGTCGTCTGGTCTCTGTCGCACGACTCGCTCGAGGCACGGCACCGCCAGTTCGGCCTTGCCGATATGCTGGAGCACGATGGCGTTGAAATAAAGGGCGCGGACGTTGCCCGGTTCCTTCTGGAGAACTTCGGTGAGCCGCTTGGCCGCGGCGTCCAGGTCTTCCTTGCGGTTGCGGTTGAAGAGCGCGATGGCGAGGTCGAGCTTCGCCTCGGCCAGGTCGGGCGCGGCCTGGAGCGCGTGCTCGAACGCCTCCACCGCGTCGTCGTAGAGATATTGCCCCATGAAACCGACGCCGCGGTTCATTTCGGACACGACGCGTGGGGGCACGCCGGCAGGCTCCGCAGACTCGCGGCAACCGGTGACCGCAAACGCCAGCGTGCAGACAGCGAGCCACACGTTTCGGAAACAAGCGGAGGACGGATTCATGGAAGGACCGTCGTTCAGCGACGCCACGGCCACCGCGACTCGCCGGGTTCGGCGATTTTCAGCAACTGGTCGGCGGCCACGTTCGTCAACGTCTGCGTCGCTCCGCCGGGCCAGCGAATCTCGATCCGGTCCACCGTCTTCGCTTCCCCGAGCCCGAAGTGCGGACGCGGGTCTTGCTGGAACAGATAGCCGGTCGGGCAGCGCGCCTCCGCGGAAAAGGTGCGGCCCCCCGCCGTCACGCGCACTTGGGCGCCGAAGCCGTCACGGTTGCCGTGCGTGCCTTGGAGCGTGAGCGTCAGCCAATGGTTCGTGGCCGGCCCCACGTTGCGCCACAAGACCGCGCGGCCGCCCAACGTCGTGATCAGCAAGTCCGCCCCGCCGTCATTGTCGAAATCCCAGGCCCCGCTTCCGCGGGCATTTAACGGACGCTCGAACAAAGGTCCCCCCTTCCCGGTCGCGTCGATGAAGGAGCCGTCGCCGCGGTTCTCCAGGAGCCGCGGGGACATCCCGCGCATGAAATGGGCGTCGCCGTTGGCGATGAACAAATCCAGGTCGCCGTCGTTGTCGAAGTCCAGGAAGTTGCCGCCCCAGCCGGTGTCCGACGCGGAGACCTGCAGGATGCCGGAAGGTTGGATGCGATCCTCGAAAAAGCCGCCGCGCGAATTCAGGTAAAGCGACGCGCTGCCGAAGCGGGTCACGAACAGGTCGGGGAGTCCGTCCCCGTTGCCGTCTCCCACCGCTGCCCCCATCGAGCCGTCGGCGGCGCCGAACTGGTTGAACCCGACGCCGGCCTTCAAACCGATCTCGGTGAAGCGCCCCTGGCCGTCGTTTTTCAACAGCAGGTTGGGCGTGCCGTCGTTCGAGACGTACAGGTCTTCGTTCCCGTCCAGGTCGTAGTCCAACGCCGTGACCGACATGGCGCGGTGTCCGGCGATGCGGATGCCCGCCGCCTCGCTGATGTCCTCGAAGGTGCCATCGCCCCGATTGCGATAAAGGACGTTGAACTCCGGTTCGTAAGCGAGCGGTCCGGGATAAGGCGCCTTCGTGCCCGCCGGCACTTTCACCGCCGGGTCGTAGTGCAGATAGTTGGCTACGAAGACGTCCAGATAGCCATCGTTGTCCACGTCGAGAAAGGTCGCGGAAATGCCCGCCTGTTTCGAGTTCAATCCGGACTTCCCGGTCACGTCGGTGAAGGTGCCGTTGCCCTCGTTGTGATAGAGGATCAGCCCGCCGAAGTTCACCGCCAGCAAGTCGGTCGCGCCGTCGTTGTCGTAATCGGCCGCGGCGGCGGTGGTGCCGAACCCATGCCCCGCCACCCCCGCCTGCTCGGTCACGTCTGCGAAGGTGCCGTCGCCCCGGTTGCGAAAGAGCCGGTTCGGCCAGCGCTCCGTACCGGCGGGTGCATCCGAGAGCACCGGCGCCGGGCCGGAATTGACCACATAGCAATCCATGAAGCCGTCGTTGTCGAAGTCGAGGAACGTGCCGCCCGCGCCGTCGGATTCCATGATGTTGGACAATTGGCCGTCCGCAAGCTGGTGAACGAAGTCCACGCCCGCCGCGGCCGTAACGTCCTGGAAAATGCCCGCCGCCGCCGGCGCCGCCCGCCCCCCGGGCGGATGGCCCTGGCGATGTGAGTTCGTCGGCGGCGACTCGCGGTCACATCCCCCCAGCAACGCCACGGCCAGAATCGTCAGGAGCCGCCGCGCCGGCACGGAAAACCGCGGGCGGCAACCCAACGGGGTGCCGGTCCGGGCGGGTGGTTGGCGCACCGGGGTGCATGGCAAGCGCATAACTCGAGTTTTTGCGCCGTGCCAGTTCGCAAGTCGCGGGCCAAACCGGGAGCCCCGGCCCGGCCCGGCGCGTTCTCCGCCAGCCCTGGCCTTCGCGCCGCCTTGAACGCGCCCGCCCGTGTTGTCCGCGGGTGGTGCAAGGGCGTTCCGTTGTTGCGTCGCCGGGTGCGGGGTCACGCGGCCGTACCGGTGGAAAACCAGGCGCCTCCCGCACTTGCACAATGCAGCGGTGGGCCGGGGCATTCGCCATGCAATCTGCAAGCGAGGACGCCCGCCGTCGGCTGGCCAACGTGAAATCCGGCTTGGTTTTCAACGTCGCGACGGCCCGGCGCGCGGTTGGCATCAGAATCGCAGTGCACGGCGTTGTGCTGGTCGCGATACCCCATTTTCAGGGCCGCGTGTCGCCGGTGTTCGATGTGGCGTCCCGGCTGATCCTGGTGCGGGTCCAAGGCCGGGCGGAGGTGGGGCGGCGCGAGGTCACGCTCTTCCAAACCCAGCGATGGCATTGCGCGTTGCCTGGCTGAGCTGGAGGTCAACGTGCTGATCTGCGGCGCCATCACCCAGATGCTCCAGCAACTCCTGACCGATGCCGGCGTGCGCGTGGTCTCCCAGGTCTGCGGCGAGCTCGAGGCCGTGATTCCGGCCTTTCTCAGCCGGACGCTCGATGCGCCGGAGTTGCGACTCCCCGGTTGTTTCC
>JAKCAB010000163.1 GCA_021839785.1 bacterium
CGGTGGTGCCTTCCGGCACGGTCCACGCGCGGACTTCAGTTTCGTTGAAAGTGAAGAACGTGCGCAGGCCCAACAACCGGTACGTGGCGCGGATCAAGCCGTCGCTGCCGGTCTCCGCGACGCCCAGTTCCGCGAGGTACTGCGCCGCTTCGGCGGGCGTGAGGTCGGCCAGGTCGCTTTCGAGTTGGGCACAGATGACCACCGTGTCGCACGCCTGGTGGACGCGCGCATATTTGCGCACCCAGACGACGTGCGGATTGGCGTCCGGTTTGGCGAAGTCCGCCTCCTTCACGTTCGCCGCGTAAATGGTCGGGTTCGCGGTCACCAGGCCGAAGCTGCGCACGGCCGCCGCGTCCTCACCGGTAAAACTGAGGAGGTTCGCCGGTTTGCCGGCATCGAGGTGCGAGGCGAGCGTTTCGAGCAAATGCGTTTCCAGGAGCGCATGTTTGTCGCCGCGCTTGGTGTCCTTGGCGACGCGCTCGTGGCGTTTGTGGACGGTCTCCAAATCCGCCAGCACCAACTCGGTGTTGACGATCTCGATGTCACGCACCGGTTCGGGTGTGCCGGTGACGTGATGAATGTCCGGATCCTCGAAGCACCGGACGACGTGCACGACGGCGTCCACCTCGCGGATGTGGCTGAGGAACTTGTTGCCCAAGCCTTCGCCGCGCGACGCGCCCTTGACCAGGCCGGCGATGTCCACGAACTCGATCGTCGTGGGGATGCGGTTCGGCACGTTCACCACGTTACCCAAGGCGTCCAGGCGCGGGTCCGGCACGGTGACCACGCCGAGGTTGGGTTCGATGGTGCAAAACGGGTAATTTTCCGCCAGCGCCTTGTGCGAGCGCGTGACGGCGTTGAAGAGGGTGGACTTGCCGACGTTGGGCAGTCCGACAATGCCGGCTTTCAGCATAGGTGTGTGGCGAGCATGCCCGCTCATACCGCTGGCGGCGAGGTAAAAGCGGGCGGCGGTGAAGCCGGGCCAGACACCTTGACTGAGCCACACCAGCCGCGCACGGAAGGCCGGTTGGACACCGGCGCTCCAAGTTGGCTAAACCGGCGCCACCTCCCAGCCTGCGCGGTACTTGCGGTGCAGGAGCGCTTCGGCTTCGGGGTGATTCGGGATCGACATCGCCTTCGCCTCCCAATCGAGCCGGGTGTCCGGCACGCGCACGGCCACGGTACCCAGCAGGATCGCCTCGGTCATCGGGCCGGTCTGGGCGAAATGCGATTCGCACATCGGCCCGCCCAGGCAGGCGTCGGCGAACGCGTGATAGTGGTTGCGATTGTCGAACTTCGGCCGCACGACCGGCTTGAACTTGTCTTCGGGCAGGAGCAGCGGTGTGCCGCCGAGCGGGTTCAACAACGCGCCTTCGGTGCCGATGACCATCGCCGACTCGGTCGGGTAATCCTCGACCGAGTACAGCGCGCGGATTTCTTTGGGCGCCCAGAATTCGCCGTCGAACCATTCCACGGTCAGTTCGTCCCCGGCGGTCAGCGAATTGCCGGGGAAGATCCAGGTGATGTGGTTGGCTTGCGGCCAGGTGTCCGCGCGACGCTCCGGCGACGCCTTCCACGAATCCTGCACGTGGGCGATCACGGACTTCGGCGCGCCGAGTCCGAGGCCCTTCCAGACCGCGTCGAAGATGTGGCAGCCAATGTCGCCGGACCAGCCGGTGCCGAAGTCGAGCCACGCGCGCCATTTCACGGGGTGGTAAATGTCCGGCACGAACGGCCGCACCGGCGCGGTGCCAAGCCACAAATCCCAGTCCAGACTGGCCGGCGGAGGCTGGCCTTGCGCGGGGCGGGGGCCTTTGAGCCGGTAGTTCTCGACCGCGCCCGGCCGGTTGGCGCTCAAGTACAGGTGCTTCACCTTGCCGATGACGCCTTCGCGCAACCACTGGACGGTGGTGCGGTCGCCGGCGCCGGCGGCGAGCTGCGTGCCGAGCTGGGTGACAACCTTCTTTTTCGCCGCCGCCTCGGTCAGCGCGCGGACTTCGGCGACGTCGTGGCACATCGGCTTTTGGCAATAGACGTGTTTGCCGCGCCGGATGGCCGAATAGGCGATGGCGAAGTGCGAGTGGTCCGGCACGGCCAGGTTCAGCGAGTCGATGCGGTCGCCTTCCTGGGCAAGCAATTCGCGCCAGTCGCGGTAGAGGCGCGCACCGGGCGCCTTCGCCGCGGCGGCTTTGAGGCTGTTTTCGTCCACGTCGCACAACGCGACCACCTGGGTGCGCGGGTGCTGGAGGAAGTTCTGGAGGTCGTTCGCGCCCATGCCGCCAACGCCGACGCAGGCGTGCTGGAGTTTGGCGTTCGGCGACGCGGCGCGCAGCACCACAGGCAAGGCGAATGGCACGGCCAGCGTACTGGCCGCGGTGGCGCGGAGAAAATGACGACGGGTGAGTGCGTTTGGGCGGGCATTCATGATGATGCGAGGTTCAGGTAAACTACCGTTGCGTGGACATGTTGCTGTCGTACCAAACTGCGGGGCGGAGACAAGCGTAAAGGCCGCTCGCGCCTGTACGACAGCGCTCCCAGCTTTTGGCGCGCGACCGATTCGGTCGCAGCCGGGGTGGCTCGCCGAGGGCAGGGTCCGGCCTTCGGCTCGCCAAAGGTCCAGCGACACGCGCGGCTCCAAGGTTCGGCGGGGCGCCGAACGTGGCGGGCGGGGCAGCCGCGCCACCGATTTTCCTAGCGGGGCAATTTTTGTCGCAATTGCGACATTTTTTGTACCAGGCGGCGACGCTTCCCGTTTTCCACGGCGGGACAACGGACTTGGCCGAGCCGGCCATTGCGAAGCGAGGGCCTTGCGCCGTGGCCGAAAACGGGGCCACGCCCTCCGCGCGAATTCATCGGGGAGCTGCGTTGGTGGTGGCGTTGGTGACGGTAACCGCCGGCGGCGACGCGGCGGTGCGGTTACGCTTCAGAGTGGCCAGAAACAACAGGAGGTTGAGCAGGAGAATCCCGAACATCAGCGCCCAGAGCAGGCGCCGGGCGTTGCGGGCTGTGGATTCGGTGCTCATGGCCGGCGCCACGACTCAGTAAAGGTACGCGGCGTCCACCAGCCGGCTCTGGGCCTCGCCGGTGTTGACGGCGAACTTCATGCCCCGCCAGATCGACGCCCCACCGAAATCGCCCGCCCGGTTGAGCGCGTAGAAACTCACGTTGAATTTCGGCCGGCCTTCCGCGTCGAGCAGGCGCTTCATCTTGGTTTGCGCGACAATCCGCCGGCACGCCAGCAGACAGGCGTCCTGCGGCGCGGTGCCTTGCCGCATCCATTCCACGATCATGGCACTGCTGCACGCGAGCAGGTTCGCCTCGCCCCGCCCGGTCGAGCCGGCGGCCCCCACGGCGTTGTCCACGTACAAGCCGGCGCCCAGGATCGGCGAATCGCCCACGCGACCTGGGATTTTGTACGCGAGCCCGCTCGTGGTGGTGCAGCCCGAAATGCCACCGTGGAGGTCGATGGCGTCGCAGTTGATCGTGCCGTAATGGCGGAGCGCGTCTTTCACGCCCTGCCCAATGTCCAGCGTGTCGATCGTGTGCGGCGGCAGCCAGTCATCCTGGTTGCTGAGCGTTTCCTTCCAGTGCAGCCACGCCTCGCGTGAGGCATCGGTGAGCAGGTTCTCCTCTTTGAAGCCATGCGCCTTGGCGAACCGGAGTGCGCCGGCGCCCACCAGCAGGACGTGGTCGGTGCGTTCCATCACGAGTTTCGCCACCCGCGAGGCGAAACGGATATTTTGCAGCGCGGCCACCGCGCCGCCGCGGCCGGTCGGGCCGTGCATCACGGAAGCGTCCAGTTCGACCACGCCGTCCTCATTTGGCAAACCGCCGTAGCCGACGCTGTTCTCGTTGGGATCGTCTTCGAGCAAATTGACCCCAGCGATCACCGCGTCGAGCGCATCGGCTCCCTGCTGGATCGCCGCCATCGCCTTGGCGGTGGCCTGCAAGCCGTTCGCGCTTGAGATTACCAGCGGCCGGGGCGCGTCCTGGCCCAAGGCGCGCGGCAGCCAGCCGGGTGCGTTGCCAGTCGTGCCGGCGAGCGAGGCCAGGCCGGCGGATTTCAAGAAACGGCGACGTGACGTGGCGGGCGGAGTGTTCATGGCTTTCGGGGGTAGTTTGCGCGGCGGGACTTACTCGCGTTTGTGGGTGTCGATGATGATCGTGACCGGGCCGTCGTTGACCAGCGTGATTTTCATGTCGGCCCCGAATTCCCCGGTCCGGACCGGCTTGGCCAAATCGGCCGCAAACCTGCGAACGAACGCTTCGTAGAGCGGAATGGCCACCTCGGGTCGCGCGGCCTGGCTGTAGGAAGGCCGGTTGCCTTTCTTGGTGCTGGCGAACAACGTGAACTGGCTCACCACCAGCACCTCGCCGCCCGTGTCTTGAAGCGAGCGGTTCATCAGGCCGGCGTCGTCGCTGAAGATCCGCAGGCGCGCCAGCTTGCCGCTGAGCCATTCGATGTCCTCGCCGGTGTCGGACGGCTCCACGCCCAGCAACACCAGCAGGCCGGGGCCGATGGCCGCCGTGACGGTCCCGTCGATGGTGACCGACGCCTGCAAAACCCGTTGAACCACGGCGCGCATATCGTGACAGAGCAGCGGGTGATTCCGAGCCAGCCCGCCACTGCGCGGCAAGCCAAAAGTCGTCGTCTGTGCCCGCCGGCTGTGCGGTGGAATGCCGCTGGCGCTCGCACGCGGGCAAAGTACATTGGGCGCTGTGCACGGTAACCGGAACCGCCGACGCTGCTCCGTCGGTCAGGTGTCCGCCCCCGGTCCTTCCGGCCGGCCGGGCCGGAGCGGTTTCACCTTGATCGAGTTACTGGTGGTCATCGCAATCATCGCGATCCTGGCGGGCCTCTTGTTGCCGGCCTTGAGCCGGGCGAAGGAGGAGGGCCGCAGCGTGGCTTGTCGGAACAACCTGCACCAACTCCAGTTGTGCTTTCACCTGTACGCCCTCGACAACCGGGATTATGTGCCGCCCAACAACTACGTTTACGACCTCACCACGTTAGGACCGGCGGACGGGTTCAGCACGAACCTGACTTGGTGTCCCGGCAATCCGCAGTTGGACACGAACACCTTCAACGTCGAGCACGGTCTGTTGTTCCCTTACAACCGCTCGGTGCTGATTTACCGCTGCCCGTCAGATCGGGCGACGGTGGAGACTCCCGAAGGCCGCCGGCTCCGCCTGCCCCGGACGCGGAGTTACAGCATGAGCCAGTCGATCAACGGCGCGCCGATCGAGGAGATGCCGGACGGCGGCATTGGCCCGCCGAGCTTTGCGAAGGAGACGGCCATCGACCGCCCGTCGCCGTCGGAGTTGTTTGTGTTCATCGACGTGCACGAAGGCGACATCGTGGACTCGCTCTTCGGCATTCCGCCGGCGGGTTGGGACATGGATGACGCGTGGTGGGACGTGCCGGCGGACCGCCACCGCCAGGGGTGCAGTCTTTCGTTCGCGGACGGTCATGTCGAACACTGGCGATGGGCAGCGCCAAAGATATTTTTCAATCCCGGCCAGAACGTGGCCAACGCCCAAGACCAAAAAGACCTGTACCGACTCCAGGCCCGGGTCCGTGCGGAATATCGCTTCTAAGGCTGGTCGATCGCGGCCGGCCGTTTCCCGCCCGGAGGATTTGGCACGGCTTGCGATCCAAACCTTCCGGTTTCCCGGCACGCTCTTGGTTCGACGCGACGCGTCTGCAATTAACCTTTGGCAGCCCGGGGCGCGTGTGCTAAAAAGCCCGTCCGCCTGTCGCAGGCGAACAAGCAATTCCGAGTTGGAACACCGTTATGTCGCAACATCGCAGTCTGCGCGCCGCCTCCACGCTGGGCGCCAAGCGTAACGTCATGAAGCGCTTCGAGCGCATCGAAGTGCTGAAGAAACGCAGCCAGTGGAAGGAAGGTGACCGGGTCACCGGCCTGCGCAAAACCAAGGCCTAGCGGCCTCGCTGGCCCGGACGTGCACCGCGCGCGACCGGGCGTGCTTGGCGTGGCCGCGCTCGTGAGAGCGCGGCACGTAAGCGCGCGGCAAATCTGCTGCCCGACGGTGCAGACGTTTGCCGCGCTCTCACGAGCGCAGCCACCCGTGAAACCGGGCTTGTGCATTGATGGTTCGGCTGCAAAAACTCATCGCCGAAGCCGGCCTCGCGTCGCGTCGCGCCGCCGAGCGGCTGATCCTTGCCGGTCGGGTCTGGGTCAACGGCGCGCCCGTCATTGAACTGGGTGCCAAGGTCGATCCCGAGACCGACCTCGTGACACTCGATGGCCAACCAGTCCGCCCGCGTCGGCGCTTGACCGTCGCGCTGAACAAACCGCGCGATTACGTCTGCTCGCGGGCCAAGCAGACTCCCAAACAAAAGATCGTGGGCGATCTATTGCCCGCCGAATGGCAGGACTTGTACCCGGTGGGCCGCCTGGATCGTGACAGCGAAGGGCTGTTGCTCCTGACCAACGACGGGGAATTCTGCCTGCGCCTCACCCATCCCCGGTACGGCATCACCAAACACTACCTGGCCACCGTCGCGGGCAAGGTGGATTCGTCAGTGCTGGCGCGCTTACGGGCGGGTGTCCGCGACGCCGGCGATCACCTGCGCGCGCAGCGGGCGCACCTCGTGTCGGCCAACGCCTCGCACAGCGTCGTGCGCCTCGAGTTGACCGAAGGCAAACAGCACGAGGTCCGGCGACTGTTTGCGGCGCTGGGTTTCGAGGTCGAGCGCCTGCAACGCACCCAGATCGGGCCGCTCAAACTGGGCGAGTTGCGGTCGGGGCACTGGCGGGTGTTGGCCGGGCCTGAACTGGCCGCGTTGCGTCAGGTCGGGGCGCCGGGCGGCGGTCCGGCTGGGGGCGTTGGGTGCACGAGATAAAAGTGGGGGCTAGCGGGTCCGGGCGGCCCAGAAATCCTCGAAGCGGCCGGACATAATGCAGCAACGGAGGGCAATGATCGCGTTAGCGCCCCGCACGGACCAGCGCATTCCCGATTGTTTGAGGCGTTCACCGATCACGGTGCGGCAGCCGGCTTCGACGACGCCAGAGCCCACGAAGAATTTCTTTTGGCGGAATTGGGCGTAGCGCATCTGCGTGGCATTTTTCTCGAAGTAGTGCAGTTGCTGGAGCAGCGTCTTCTTGCTCTGGGTGGAAGCGGGCAGTTGTCGACCTGCCTGAGCGACCAAGCGGGGGATGTCCCCAGCTTCCAGCCAGTTGCGCCACGCTTTGGGGGCCTTGGCCTCCTGCCCCCAGAGGAGTTGGGCGATGCCGGTCAGGTGTTCGTAGGCGTGGAAGAGATCCACGATGTGCACGGCGTTGGCGAAGTGAGTTTGGACGATGGTGTGGTTGTAGCGTTGACCGTCGGTTAGGGCGATGACGGTCTTGGCTTGATCCAGACCCCGCCGCACTGCCTCGGCGTACATGCGCCAGCCAAAGAGCGTGCTCGATTCAATGGCACCGACGTACGTGGTGGAGTCGGGATCGCGCTGGGGATGCCCCTCCTTGTCCAAGCCGACTTGAGTGAACACGCAGCCCAGCTTGGCTTCGCGCGTGCGCGCCGAGCCGTCGGCCTGTTTGCCGGGCCGCCCGACTAACTCGCTCTTGCGCACCGGCACGCCGGTCCCGTCGAAGCTGATATAGAACTTGGTGTTCGCCGCCAGCTGCGGGGCAGCCGTCACCCCGCCCGTATGGCGAATTTGCTCCTGCTCCTTCCCTAGCCACTGTTCGACCTCACGGCCGACCTCTTCGGCGACTCGCTCAATCTCCCGCGGTTCCAGGTGCAGGCCGGCATAACATCGCAGGTCCTCGGCGGCTTGCTCGAACTGGGTCTGGCTGCCGGCTCGGGCCATCAACCGGCGCACACCGGGCGAATAGCTGGTTTGGACGATATCCAGCCGTTCATCGTCGGGAAAGCGCCCCTGACGGCAGCGGGCACATTGATAAAAGGAGCGCCCAAAAGGCACCCCCCCCAGCGTGGTCCACAACCGCTTCGGACGCCACCCGCGACTGCTCATCCGCTCTCCGCAGCCACACCAGATCGCCGGTCGGGACGCCTGCCGCTGCCAGTGAGTTAGCAAGCTGCCCAAGACTCCCGCACCGCCTTGGCGAGAAGCCTGGAGCATGAGCGTCTCCCAAGCCTCGAAATCCGGCGCTTGTCCACCGGCCATGACGGCCGCCAGGCGACGCACCTCACCGCTTTGCTCCAGTTCCACCAGGAGTTTTTTTTGGCACCACCTCCGCCACCGCCAAGTCGCCCAACTGCTCGCCCACGCGCACCAACTGCTCCACCACGCTTTCGAATTCGCGCATGGTTCGAATCTGCTGGCGGTAGACGGGGACCAACGCGGGATCGGTGACCCGGAGGGAAACGGTCTTCTGAGCCTCCTTGCGGGTCAGGAGCGGGTAGGGACCGCGTCGGACCTTCGAACCGTCGGCGTGCTTGACGGTGAGAAACTGTTCGGTGAGGGAGCCTCGGCGCAGTTCGCGCAAATCCGCCAGGCGCCGCAGAAGTCCTTGGCGCTGTTGTTCGAGGTTGGGGTAGTTGGCCGGTGCGGTTTTCATGTTGTAGCCATACTACTACAATGTTGGGGCGAAAAACAACCAAAACTGCCAAAACCCACTTTTATCTCGTCCACCCACTCTCAACCGCCTATTGCAGAATCCCAGCGAGAGTGCCAATCTCGCCGCGAGCCATGCGACAAGCCGCGCTCCGAGATACCATGAAAACGCGTAGCGGCATCCAGCCTGCGGTCAACATTGAGCCGCTGATCCTGAGTCTGCGTGACCAAAAGTGATCCTTGATAGCGACCTGGCCCGGCTCTATGGCGTGGAAACCAAGGCGCTCAACCGTGCGGTCAAGCGCAACGCTGAACGGTTTCCGAAGGACTTCATGTTCCAACTCACCCGCGCCGAGTTCGACAACTTGAAGTACCAAATTGGCACTTCAAGTTTCAGCCACGGCGGACGCCGGAAATTGCCCTGGGCCTTCACCGAACACGGGGCCGTGATGGCCGCCAACGTCCTCAACAGTCCGCAGGCCGTCCAGATGAGCGTCTTCGTCGTGCGCGCGTTCCTGAAAATGCGCAAACTGCTGGGTGGCACCAAGGAACTGGCCCGCCAGTTGAAGGCGCTGGAAGCCAAGCTCATCGCCCGGCTCGACGGCCACAAGGCCGCCATCGTGGACGTGCTCCAGCGCATCATGCGCCTGCTCGACCCGCCGCCGGAACCGGAGTCGCCCCGCCGGCAAATCGGCTTCCACGCTGGGCAAGAGGATGAGCCTGCCGGCGCAACGAAAGGCAGGAAGAGATGAAGCCGTCGCTGGAGAAGTTCGTGACGGAGGGCAGGCGGCGAAAACGCCGATGTGGGGGAAAAACGT
>JAKCAB010000422.1 GCA_021839785.1 bacterium
GGAGAAGGTCTTTCCGGATACAACCCGAGGCATCAGCCCGGCGGTGCGGGAGGCGATCGTGAGGGAGTTGAACCTGTTATGAAACCGCGCCAAACAACACCGCCGGCGCGAGCCCGGACCGCGGGGCATGGCCGGGCGTTTGCCCAGCTGGACCAGGCGCTGGCGGAAAACACGCGCGCTGAGGACGATGCCAGAATCTTGAGGGCACGCGTGGCCCTGTTTGGCTAGTCCGTCCGGCGCATTGCCAATGGAGACGGCCAGCCCCAGGATCCAGCCGTATGAGCCGCAACGGAAAGCTCGCCCGCCTGCCGCGCGAAATTCGTGAGGAATTGAACCGCCGTTTGCAGGACAACGAGCCGGGCGGTTCGCTGCTCGCGTGGCTCAACGCACTGCCAGCCACGCAGGCGGTGCTAGCGCGGGAGTTTGGCGCCTGCGCCATCAGCAAACAGAACCTGTGCGAAGGGCGGGCCGGTGGGTTTGCGGAATGGCAGGCGCGGCAGGAGACCCTGGCCCAGGCCAGGGGAACTGGCGGCCGAGGCGAAAGAACTCGCGGCGGCGACGGACGAGCGATTGACGGACCACCTGGCCACGGTGCTGGCGGCCCGCTACGCCGCGGCTTTGGCGGGCTGGAACGGCGAGGCGACGATTGAATTCCGCCGGGAGTTGCGAACTTTGCGCGGCCTGTGCCAGGACATCGTGGAGTTGCGTCGGGGCGACCACAGCGGTGCGCGGTTAAAAATGGAACAGGCGCGGCTGGAGCGGGAACGCGAAAGGACCGAGGAAGAGGTGGTGGCGCAGTTCGAGCGCTGGGCAAGACTCCGGCGGTGCACGACTGGATTCTCGAGGACGCGATCAACCCGGAGGAGCGCCGCCGCCGGAGCCGTGAGCTTTATGGCCGGCCGCCGGAGCCGCCAGTTCCGCCAGGCGAAGCTGATCCCGCCGCGTCCGGGTCAAACCCAGTCAAACCGATCTTTCGGGCGAGACCTGGGCCAAGCCGGGCAAAGCGTCGCCCGCCCTCCAACCGGACACCGGTCGCATCGCGGCCGGCGCGGTGGCGGAACCGGAAGATGCTGGCGCCCCGCAGAGGCGGCTCGCAAACCCATCCGCCGCGGAGCCGCGGTCGGGGGGGACAAACCGACCGGCAGCGTGGCGGTGCCAGCAACGATGATCATTCCGCCGGGAAGTCAGCGTCCGACGGATGCTCCCTCCAACCGGTGCCAGCGGACAGCCACGGCCTGATGACGTTTTCCCCCAGCGCGAGTAGCCCGGAATCGACGACGAGCAGAAATCCAATGAGCAATTCAGGAACGCGGAATTCAGGCGATGACGGGCTTGGGTTGCCCACCTTCCAGACTTCCAGATTCAGAATGCGAATCTCATGCCTTCATGGCCCGGAGGTCGCCCTTGCCATGATCGACGCGGTCTCAACTGCGCTGGCAGCCCGGACAATAAAACGTGCTGCGCGCCGCCTGTACCAACCGCCGCACCGTCGCCCCGCACCGCCGACACGGCTGGCCGGCGCGGTCATAAACCTCCAGCCGCTCCTCGTAATAATCCGCCGCGCCTTCCGCCCGCCCGTAATAAAACAACCCGTCGCCGCTTGTCCTGCCCGCCCAGTTCAGCGGCACCGTGCTGCCAAAGGCGATTGCCTCCGCGAGCACTTCGCGAATCGCCTCGCAGAGCCGCGCGCACTGCGCCGGCTTCAAGCGGCGCGCGGCGAGACGCGGCGAGATCCCGGCGCGGAAGAGGGCTTCGCTGGCATAGATGTTGCCCACGCCGGCCACGACGCTTTGATCGAGCAACTTCACCTTTACGGCTTGCCGCGACCGGTCCAGCGCGTGCCCCAGCACTGCCGCCGTGAACTCGCCGTCGAGCGGTTCCGGGCCGAGACGCGCCAGTGGCGTCAGATCCAGGGTCAGCCGGCCGAAGTAGCGGGGGTCCTCGAAAACGAAGCGACTCCGCCCCAAATCCAGCACCACCGCCGCGTGTTTCGGCAACGGCTCCCGCGCGGGCTGGAGGTACATCCGGCCGGTCATCCCGAGGTGGCCCAGCAACGCGAATTCCTGGCGCGACCCGTGCGGGCGCAGAGTGAAAACCAGGTACTTGCCGCGCCGCCGCAAGGCCGTGAACCGCGCGCCGCGCAACACCGAGGCGAGCCCCGCCGCGCTGGAAGGCTGAACGACTTTCGCCCGCCGCACCTCGGTTTGGCGCACGCGCTGGCCGACCAGCAGCGGTTCGAGGTGGCGCACCAAAACTTCGACTTCGGGCAGTTCCGGCATGGCCTCAACCGTACCGGTACGGCGCGGCGAGGGCAAAGGTGTTGGGCAGATGCCGCACTTCGCGCACCGCACCGTCGGCGAGCAGCACTTCCACGATGTCGAAACGCACCCGCACCGGTGGGTTGCCCAGCAGTCTGAGATAATCGAGCGCCGCCAGCGAAAGCCGCCGCCGTTTCGCCGCGTTCACCGCCGCCGCGGGACGCGTCCACTCCTCGGACGAACGCGTCTTCACTTCCACGAATACGAGACAATCGGCGTCGCGGAAGACCAGGTCGATCTCGCCGCGCGGCGAGCGGAAGTTCGCGGTGAGGAACTTCAGACCCAGCCGCCGCAGATGCCGCCGCGCCACGCGCTCGCCCAGGCGCCCGCGCCGCAAATGCTCCGGCTCGGGCGCGGAGCCAAACGCGCTGTGGAGCCGTCCCCAGAGGTTCATGGCACGGGGAACAGTTCGCCTTGCTCCGCGCGCACGGGCGCGAAGCTGCGCCGGTGGATCGGGCAGGGTCCGTGCCGGCGCAAGGCACCGAGGTGCTCCGGCGTGGGATAGCCTTTGTGCCGCGCGAAGCCGTACGCCGGGTAGTGCCGGTCGTATTCGAGCATCCGCCGGTCGCGCGTGACCTTGGCCAGCACGCTCGCGGCGGCGATGGAATAGCTGCGGCTGTCGCCTTTCACCAACGCGGTTTGCGGCCAGCGCAGCACCGCAACGGGGAGACCGTCCACGAGGACGTGTTCGGGCGACGGGGCGAGACTCGCGAGCGCCGCGACCATCGCCTGGTGGGTGGCGCGCAGGATGTTGATCCGGTCGATCTCCGCCGGCTCGACGCTCGCGATGCCACGCTGGATTTCCGGGCAGGCCGTGAGCCGGGCGAAGAAGGTTTTGCGCTGGTTTTCGCTGAGCTGTTTCGAGTCGTTCAAGTCGCGCAAATCGGCGGGGAAAGCGCCTTCGCCCCACGTGGCCGGCAACACCACCGCCGCGGCCACCACCGGTCCCGCCAACGGCCCACGGCCCGCTTCGTCCACGCCCGCCACCACGCGCAAGCCTTGCCGCCAGAACTGGCGCTCGAACGCGAGGCGGTCGGCAGGCGGGGCTTTGGCCATGTTGGGAGTGGTGGAAGCGCGACCTTACCGGGTGGCGTCTTTTGCCAGGTTGCGCAGAATCACGATCGAAGGGCCGCGCTCCTGCCAGGTTTGCAGCAGAAACGCCGGCACCGCGCCGGGTCCGTGGACGTACGAACCCAGCACCAGGTCGAGGTCGCCATCGCCGTCCAGGTCGCCCACGTCCATGACCAGCCAGCGGCCGGCGATGCACTCGCGGAACGTGGCCGGCGCGAACTTCCTGTCGCCCTGGTTTTTCAGCAGCACGAAGCTTTCGCGGGGCGAATTGCGGTAATCCGGAAAGTAGGAAATGGCGGCGATGTCGAGCTTGCCGCGGCCGCTGAAATCGCGGGCAAACGCGCGGTAGGCACCGTTGAGCGGGTAGAAGAACTTCTCCTCGTATTCGTCGTTGCCTTGCGCCAGGTAAAGCCGGATGCCGTGGTAACGCTTGGTGGGGCTGTCATACTCGCCGTTGTCGCCGTTGGTCACGAGGAAATCGAGTTTGCCATCGCCGTTGAAATCCACGGCCTCCATGTAAGAATGGCCATAGACCGGCGGCTTTTGAAACACGCTGCTGCCACTGAAGTTCCCTTTGCCGTCGTTGTGCAGGACGATCAGCGATTCGAGGTGCTGCGCCATCAGCACCGCGAGATCGACCTTGCCGTCGCCGTTGAAATCGCGCGCCGCGCAATACATCGCCCCGGTCTCCTTCGTGAGCACGTGCTCGCGGTATTCGTCGTTGCCCAGACTCTCGAACCAGGAGAACCGGCCGGTCAGGTTCCCGAACATGCACAGCGCGAAGTCCAGCTTGCCGTCGCCGTTGAAGTCGGCGAACTCGGCCTGGGTCGAGCGGGGCAGATCTTTCAAGATCGTCTTCTTCGCGCCGAAGCCGTCGCCTTCCCGGGGGAGGAAGAGCAACTCCGCGCGCGGCACTTCGGACGGCAGGAAGCTGCCCACGCAGGTGACGTAGATGCCTTTCTCCGTTTCCACGACGGCGACCGGCACGTTGCCCAACTCGATCTGCGAAACGAAGGTCCCATTGGCGTCGAGCAGGAAGATCGACTTGAGCTTGTCGTCGCCGACGAAAATCTGGCGCCGGCCCGGGCTGATCTTCACCAGCGTCGTGGACGGTTCGGGCGTGCGAAACCGGGCCGGCTCGGTGCGAAAGCCGGGCAGCCCGACCTCGATGGCCGCGTGCGGTTCCTGCGGCAGCGGGTTCTCCGGCGCGTGGGCGAGGTAGTACTGCTGAATCGACGGCCACCACTCGACCGGCACCAGCGGTTTGTCCGTGTACACTTTCTTCGCGCGGATCAACTCGCCCTCCGGCGAGCTGGAGAAATCCGGTTTGGCCACCCCCAGCCGGACCGACATTCGTGGCAGAATCTGCTCCGCCCAGTTCTTCTTCGTGAGCATGTCCGGCTCGACGAACACGTGGCACATCGAGCAGGCGCGCCGGGCAATCTTTTCGTCCTGCGGCATCTTCGCCTCTTCGGGCGTTTCCTCCTCCTCTTCGTCGTAGGGATCGAGCGGCCGCAACGGCTGCGCGCTCGCGAACCAGCCCGCCAACGCACTCGCGACCAGCAACGCCCGCAGCGCCAGCCTCCGCCAAAGCCGTCGACATTTCGCGGGCGGGGAAACCGGTCGAGGCGGCATGCGAGGCGAAAGCATGGCGGCATTTACGCACGGGGTTCCCGCCGGGCAAGCGCGAACTCGGCGGCTCCGCCCAACAATGCGGAGCTACAGCCGCCGCACTTCGATCCAGGTCCTCGCCTCGCCGCCGGTGGCCGGGTCGCGCACCACCAACTCGTGCCGGCCCTCGGTGAGCCGGGCGAAGGTCTGACTGCCCGCCGATTCGATCTGCAGCGTTGCGCATTGCCAGACCGCCGCCGAATCGGCCTCGGCCTGGAGCCGTACGCGGTCGCCTGATTCGGGCAGGTCGGGGTCGAGAAAAAACACCGTTCCCGGCAGGGGCGAGCGCACACGTGGCGTGGCCACTGCGGTGGCCAGGTCGGTTCCGCCGCGATCGCCTGCGCCCGCAAGCGTGCCAGTCAACGGAACGTGAAATGGACTTCCGCGCTCCACGCCGCGCTTCGGTGAGGCCAACACAGCGCGACCGGCCAGCCCGTTTTCGCTGCTGGCGAACCACTCGGCGTACTCCGCCGGCAAGCGCACCCGGCCCGCGGCGTCATAGTCGTCCGCGCCCTCCAGCAGCGGCAGGCAACCCGCAAGGCACTTTTCGCGGACGGCTCCGGGGCGCGCCGCCGCGAGCCGCTTGCCAGTCCAGGGATTCACAAGACACTCGACCACGTTCGTCGACGCAGCGAACCAGCTTGTGCCGAAGCGTTGGTGGAGGTGCGTGAACAAATCGTGGAGCACCGGCGCCGCGCCGGTCACGCCCGAGACGCCTTGCATGGGCGTGCCGTCGAAGTTGCCCACCCAGACGCCAACCGTGAACTCGGGCGTGTAGCCAAACGCCCAGTTGTCGCGGAAATCGGTGCTCGTCCCGGTTTTGCACGCGACTGGAAAATCGAAGCGCAACGGCGAATCCAGGCCAAACTCCAGCGCGCGCGCCGCGTTGTCGCTGAGCATGTCGGCGATCAACCACGCCGCGCCGGCGTCGGCCACGCGCTGACAGGTGACCCCGCCTTCGAGTTCCGGCGCCGGGTCAGCGAGCAGGCGAAACGGCCGGTAATCGCCGAGCCGCGCAAGGCTGGCATAGGCATTGGCGAGTTCGATCAGTCGCACCTCCGCGTTGCCAATCGTCAGGCCCAGTCCGTAAAAGTCGGGTGGTTGCGTGAGCGTCGTCAGCCCAAACGCCTGCAAACGCGTCTGCAAAACGGCGGGTCCACCGACATCGTTGAGGACGCGCACCGCCGGGATATTCAGGGAATTCGCCAGCGCCAGGCGGTAACTTGTCGGCCCGTGGCAGCGGCGGCTGTAATTGAGCGGCGCAAACACGCCCGTGGCCGTGGCGAACTCGGTGGGCACGTCGGCCACGATGCTGGCCGGCGTGGCGCTTTGCTCCAAGGCGAGCAGGTACGTGAACGGCTTCAAGGTCGAGCCTGCCGAGCGCGGCGCCCACGCCCCGTTCACCTGGCCGGCGTCCACCGCGAAGTAATCCGCGGACCCCACCAGCACCAGGACGTCGCCGGTGCGGTTTTCGATCACGACCACCGCGCCCTGCCGCACGTTGCGGTCCTGCAACCGGCCCCAATGTTCGCGCAGCGTGCGCTCGGCCTCGCGGTTCAGGTCCAAGTCGAGCGTGGTTCGCAACCTCCCGCCATCCGAAGTCGCGACCCGATCCGCTGCGAGTTGCAGCACCAGATCGGCGAAATGCGGCGCGGCGAAATCGCGTTGCGGCGGGCGCAGGCGGATCGGTTCGCGCCGCGCCCGACGGTACTCAGCCTCGCCGAGGTAGCCCGCGGCGCGCATCGCGGCCAGCACCCGTTCCTGGCGACGCTTCGCGCGATCGAAGTGCCGGTACGGGTTCAGCCGCGACGGGCCTTGCGGCAGGCCGGCGAGAAAGGCCGCCTCCGCGGTGCCGAGATCCGCGACCGGCCGCCCGAAATAGAACGCCGCGGCGGACGCGCAGCCGCGCCGCAGGTTGCCGTAATCGAGCCGGTTCAGGTACTCGGCGAGAATCCGCTGGCGGGTCCAGATCTGTTCGAGCCGCAGGGCCTGCAACGCTTCGATGACTTTCGTGCGCAGCGTGCGCGGCCGGGGCTGGGCGAGCTTGATGACCTGCTGGGCAATCGTCGAACCGCCCGAAACCACCCGCCCATGCCGGACGAGCTGGAAGGCCGCGCGCACGTATGCCCGCGCGTCCACGCCCGCGTGGTCCCAGAACCGGCGGTCTTCCACGGCCAGCGTGGCCGAAACCAATTGAGGCGATATTTCCGCCAGCGCGACGCGGCGGGTGACGAGGTCGGTCGAACTGAGTTCGCGCAGCGGGCGACCGTGGTGGTCCACCAATTGAACCGAGGGCGGTGGGGGGGCGAACAAATCGGGCGGCAACGGCACAAACTGCAACGCCCACCAGCCCGCGCCAAGCAGCAGAGCGAACAGGCCAACGCCCCAAAGGCCAAACCTAAGGGCCAGCCGCCTCGCGCGTTTCCGAGCGGGTCGCGGTTCCGCATCCGACATTCGGCGTTCGTTCGGCATTCGGGTCTCGGGTCTCGGATTTCGGATTTCGGGTTTTGGCTCGGCGCGCGGTCATTCGGTCGGCACCCACATCGTCTCGGTCAACCCAAACCGTTCCGGATGGTACATCTCCTCGATTTTCGCCGCGGGCGCCAAACTCATGCCGGCGGCGCGCACTCGCGCGAGGTAGCGAATCGTGTAACGGCCGGCCGGCAGAAAGTCGCGGAAGAACAGGGCGCGGTCGGCACGGAGTTCGCGATAGTCACTGACCCAATCCTCGGCCAGCGCCTCGCCGGCGCGGGTTGCCTGCGACTTGAACTCCGGATTCAACGCCTCGAACGACGCCGGCAGCGGATCGTCCACCGCCAGGAAATGCGCCGGCTGGCGGGTTTCGAGGCGGAGCGTCACCAGCACGCGGTCGCCGACGCGGGCGTTCTGGAAGTCGCGCGCCGTGCCGTCGTCAGCGACGATTTCATAGCGGCGCTGGAGCGAGAAACCGCGGTCCTGACGTGGCTGGTCTGCCATGTGGGCGCGGCCTTCGAGGCGAGTCTGAGTGAAGAGCCGGCGGGACTGCGGGTTTTCCAAAACCAGCGGCACCTCGGCCAAATTCGTCGCGCCGGTGAACTGCGTTTCGAATGTCTGCGCCACCGCCGGCAGATCGAAGACGCGCCGCTCCGCGCCCCAGACCACCGCGCCGGAGGCGGGTTCAAGTTTCGTCTCCACGAGCGCGCGTAATCGGCGAACGCCAGCATCGCCCAGGCGTCGCCTTGCGTGGTCGTCCAGCGCCCGTTTTGCTGCGTCGCGAGCAACTCCGCGACGAGTGTGTCCACCTCGGGACTGGCGGGCCGGAACCGGCACCAGGCCAGCAGGCGCACCGCCAGTTCGCGGGCAGGACAGCCGAACCGCAGTTCGTCCTGCGCGGGCAGGCCAGCCTTGGGCCGAAGCAGTTCGCCGACCCTGTCCGCGTCGCCGCTGGAGTCTAAAATCGCCAATGCGAGCACCGCGCGTGTTTCGACCGACATGCGGTCGCGTCGGGCAAAATAGAGTTCGTGGTAGCCCGGTTCGCTGGGGTCCGCCAGCGCCAGCGCCCACAAAGCCAGGCAACGATCGGACAGGGCTTCGTTGTCGCTGAACCGGCCGGGAATGCGAAGCGAGTCCGCCAGGTACTTGAACAAGCGGTCGGCAGGCTCGACGGGCAGCGGCACGCCCTGGTGTTGCGCCAGCGCGAACGCGAGACCGCCATAGGCACTCGCCCACAACATCGATTCGCGTCCGCCTGGCCAGCAGGCGAGACCGCCGTCGGCGGTCTGCATGGCCAGCAGGCGGTTCAGGCCGCGGTCGATGGCGGCGCGGGCCTCGGCGGGCGGACGCGCGAGCGCGGGGACGCGGTTGGTAAAATCACGAAGCACGAGCCAGGGCAGCAGACTGGACACCGTTTGTTCGGCGCCGCCGTAAGGGTAATCCAGCAGGTGCGCCACGGCTTCGCCGAATTCGCCGACGCGGGTGTTGGAGACGCGCACGCGAACTGCGCCGTCGGTTTCGAGCAACTGCGGGTTTGCCCGCGCGAGCAGGTGGGTCGTGGGCGTGAAGCTCCGCGCAACGTGGACTTCGTGCAGCAATGGCGCGGGGTTGTTCACCGGAAAAGTGGACTCCACCGCGTCGGTGATCGCCTCGCGACCTGGCGAGGCGAAGGCGTTTCGTGTCGCCAGCGGCATCGGTGCGCAAAGGGGCACTCCAAAACGCGCAGGCGAGGAAGTTCCTTCGCAGCGCTTCGCCGACGCTTCCGCCGCCGCCGATGACATAGCCTTTGTTCTGGAACATCGGCGCGTCGGGATCGTC
>JAKCAB010000650.1 GCA_021839785.1 bacterium
CCCGGCCAAAGCCAAAGGTCTGGAACTGACTTACAAACGCTATGCCGACGCCGACTTGGTGGAAGTGAAGCCGGAACTGGCGCTGGCCGGCCTGCGGCTCCGACCAGATCTCACCTGGCTCTGGGCCTCGCTGGGTTTGGTGCTGGTCAGTGGCGCGGCGGCGGTCGCGATCCGACGCCGCCTGGCGGCCCGACCGACGGAGGCCGCCGAAGCCGCCTACGCCATGCCGGCGCAGGTCACGCCCTTCACGGCGCTGACATTGCTCCGTCGCATCCAGTCGGATGACCGCCTGGCGCTGGCGGAAGAGCGTCGCGGCGAACTCGCCCAGACCATCCGCGAACTCGAGCAAGGCTACTTCGCCCGCCCCACCAACGGTTCACCAAACGGCGACCTCACCCTCCTGCTGCAGACCTGGCTGCCTCGATAGCCCCGAGGCCGGCGGCGCGGTTGCGCTTTTCGGAGCCGATCACGCGCTGGTTTTGTTTACGTCCGCGGCTGGCCAAAATGTTGTTGCACCGCCGCGGCGACCTCGCCCAACCAAGCCTTCCGTTGCTCCGGCGTGCTGACGATCACGGGACTGAAGTTGCGGCGGAAGACGGTCGGCACGCCGCACAAGCCAAAGACGACTTTGCGCCAGTGCACTTCGAGCGGGTCACCGAACAGCGCTTCCTCCTTTTCCTGTGGCGTGTTGGCGGTGTTGAAGACCAGGCCGACCCGCGCTTTGAGCAGGCCCACCGGCCTGGCGCCGCCCTGGCCATCCGGCACAAAGTGGTAGGCGCGGCCGGGCCGCAGGACGCGGTCCACCCACCCGCACACGATCGCCGGTGGCCGGCTCCAATAGTTCGGATGCACGATGATTAAGCCATCCGCGGCGCAGGCTTCCTCGACGTGCCGGGCCAGAGCCGGCGGCAGGGTAGCGTCGCGGTTGACTTCAGCCGAGGTGAAGAGCGGATCGAAGCCTTCCGCGTAAAGATCGTGAAACCAGATCTCGTGGCCGAGCGATTGGAGCGTGGCCGCGGCGGTGTTCGCGATGGCGTGGTTGAAACTGCCGGGTGTCGGATGGCCGAGAATGAGCGAGACATTCATGAAAGGAAGCCGGGCAAGCGCAGTGTCGCGCCGGAGCCGCTTCCGCGCCCAGGACCAGAATCCGGACGCAGAAGCGTGGAACGTTCGTGAACGCAGGTCGCGCGGTTCAACCGTGCACTGGCTTCACCCACTTGCTTTCCTTGCAGCCCTTGTACATCGCCTCCATGGCGGCCACGCGGGCGGCGGCTTCGTGCGGTGTGACCAGCGGTTGACCGGTCTGGCCTTCGACGGCGTTAACGAACTGGTTCAACGGCAGCGGCGGCGCGGACGGCAGCTTGGTCCAAGGCTGCTTGCCGTCGGCGCCCGCCACCTTCCGGCTCAGGAAAAAGAGTTGGTCGTTGAGGATCCAGGCCTGGCCTTCCGTGCCGGCGATCAGGAGCGTGATCGGATTGGCGATGTCCACCCAGCCCGCGGTGAGCGTGGCGTTGACGCCGTCCTTGAAACGGATCAGGCCCTGGCCCATTTCGTCGCAATCGCCGTACCGGCCGGTGACGACTTTGATGTCCGCGGTGGCGGATTCCACGTCGCCCATCAACCACATCAGGATGTCCAACGAGTGCGTGCCGAGGTCGCCGAAGGCGCCGACGCCCGACTGTTTGGGATCGGCCATCCAGCGCCAGTTGTTGGCGATGTCGTTCGGCTTGTCGTCGAACCAGCCGCCGAGCGAGCCGCTGTGCACGTTCCAGGCGCTGAGGCGGGTGATCTTGCCGAAGGCGCCGTTGGCGACTTGTTCCTTGAGGAAAAGGTGCTTCGGATCGGTGCGCATGAAGTAGCCGGTGGTGAACAGCAGGCCGGCCTTTTCGATCTCGGCCGCCATCGCGTAACTCTCCTTGCCGGTGATGCCGAGCGGCTTTTCGGCGAACAGGTGTTTCTTCGCCCTGGCCGCGCCGGCAATCAGTGCGGGATGCCGGTTGGTCTCCGAACAAATCACCACGGCCTGCACCTCCGGATCGTCCAGCACGTCCTTCAGGTTCGTCGTGGCCTTGGCGTCGAGCTGGGCCGCGCGCTTGCCGGCGCGGGTGGCGTCGTGATCCCAGACCGTCTTCACGCGCACTTCGGGGCGGCGCTTGAGCAGGTCGATGAAGCTCGGCGTGTGGATGTGGGCGCAGCCCAGGAAGGCGAGCGTAAGCTGGGGCGCATCGGCGGCAAACAGGCGCGCGGGGGCCGCGGCCAGAGCGGCGCTGGCGACGGCGGCGGTCTTCAGGAAATCACGACGGGGAACGGGCAGGCTCATAGATTCGATATTTCAATTTCAATGCGTAAACGGGTTTCGCCCCACGCCCGCTGGCGCGGGGACCGGCCGAACGGTATCGGCCCGCGGCGATTCCTCCAAGCGGTGTTTGCATGGTCTGAAGGCGAACACCCCCGTTTCCAGGCATCCGAAACGGCCAGTTTGCGCGCGCAATTGGGGCATTGCCCCGCGAGCCGGTTTTGAAAAGGCAGCGGTCGTTGTCAGCGCCGGCGAGTCGAACACCGTCTCGAAACCTCGCTACGGCAAGGCCGGTTGCAAGCTCGCCAGACCGCCCCGGAAACCAAGCGAAACCACGGGACTGCATTGGAAAGCCTTCTCAGGACACTTGACCCCTCCCCGCAAAACGGCAACTTAGCGACGCGTTCATGTGGTTTGGGTGGGTGCTTGGGCGGCGGCAGAAACCGGGGTTGGCGTCTCCCGACCGTCCCCCGGCCCAACGCCAACCGCGGTCACGACGCAGCGATCCGTTCGCCCCGGTTTCGACTGGCGCATCCGGGCTTGGACACGCGGCTTTGTTTGGGCTATGTGTTCCGGTCAACGCGAACGCACAGGCGCCCGCCGAATCCCCCGCGGTTCCGGACCGCGGGGCAAAAGCCGGCGGACGCGGTAGAGTTGTGAACATCGTCCAGATCACCCCCGGCACCGGGGGCATGTATTGCGGAAACTGCATCCGCGACAACGCGCTCGTCGCCGAGTGGCGTCGGCTGGGTCACTCTGCCCTGATGGTGCCGATGTATCTCCCGCTGAAACTGGACGAGGCCAACGCCGCCGCGGGCACGCCGATTTTCTTCAGCGGCATCAACGTCTTTCTCGGACAATACGGCGCCTTGTTGCGGGCCAAGCCCCCCTGGCTCCATCGCTTCCTGGCACAGACGTGGCTGCTGCGGCTGGTGGGCCGGTTCGCCGCCAAGACCCGCCCGGACCAGGTCGGCGAACTCACGGTGTCGATGCTCCAAGGCGAGCATGGCAATCAGTCGCGCGAACTCGATGAACTCGTCGGCTGGCTGAAAACCCAGGCCAAGCCGGACGTGGTCTGCCTTTCAAACATTCTTTTGCTCGGGCTCGCGCGGCGCCTGCGCCAGGCGGTCGGCTCGCCGGTAGTTTGCCTGCTGGCCGGCGAGGATGCCTTTTTGGACTCCCTGCCCGGAGCGCAACGCGCCGAGGCGTGGAAGATTCTCAGCGAAAACACCTGCGACGCCGATCTGTTCATCGCGCCCAGCCGGTACTTTGCGGACCGCATGGCCACGCGCCTGCGCCTGGCGCGGGAGCGCATCCGGGTGGTCCCGCTGGGAGTCAACCCGGCCGGCTACGGCGACGCCGAGGAACCCGCGGCCCAGAACGGCGCGGCGCCCGCGACGATCGGTTTCTTCGCGCGGATGTGCCGCGAAAAGGGATTGGACACGCTCGTCGAGGCGTTTCTGCTGCTCAAACAACGGGGACGGATTCCGGGTCTGCGTCTCAAGATCGGCGGCAATTGCGGCCCGAACGACCGGCCATTTGTGCACGAATTGAAGGCGCGGCTGCGCTCCCAAGGCGCCGCCCACTCCGTCGAGTTCCACCCCAATTTGTCGCGCGCGGAGAAGGTCGCCTTCCTGAAATCGCTGTCGGTTTTCTCCGTGCCCGCCACGTACGGCGAGGCGTTCGGGCTTTATCTCGTGGAAGCGCTCGTGGCTGGCGTGCCGATCGTTCAACCGCGAGTGGCGGCGTTCCCGGAAATTGTGCAGGCCAGCGGCGCCGGCGAACTCTGCGAACCGGGCGATCCGGGCTCGCTGGCCGACGCGCTGGAGCGGCTGCTGCTCGATCCCGCGCGGCGGCGGGCCTTGTCCCGCGCAGCCCGCCAGGCGGCGCGCGAGCAATTCAGCGCCCGCCGGATGGCCGAGCAGATGGTGCAGACGTTCGCAGAAGTCGTGAGCGATACGGTGCCGGCCGCGACTTCGGTCGCCGCCTGAACCGCGCGTCAGCAACGCCCGCAGGCAGACCGGCGCTCGCGGCGTCAAGTCTCACCCCAAGCCGTCAGGGCAATTCCTGAATGCGGATGTTCCGCCAGTGGATCTGCAGCTTTTCCTGCTTGTTGCCCACGCTGTGCACCTGGAGCGCGACGAAGCCCACCGGCGTCACCGAGTCTTTCAAGCCCGCCGCCGGCACGCCGTTCAGCCAGGTCTTGATCGAGTCGCCGCGGCACTCGATGCGAAAATGGTTCCACGCATTCGCCTTGAAAGCCTTCCGGGCCGGTTCGTTGTTTTTCAAATCGACCAGCCAGCCGCGGCGCGCTTCATCGTAGATGCCGCCGGTCCAGGCGCGGTCGCTCGGATCGATCTCGACCTGGTAACCGTGCACGCGGTCGGCGGGGAACTTGTAGGTTTTGCCGCCGATCTCGGCAGTCCGCGGCTCCGCGAAGCACTCGCTGCGAATTTGGATGCCGGAGTTCAGCCCGGTCATCGGCTTGAAGTCCAGTTCGAGGATGAAGTTGTGGAACGTGCGGGTCGTGCACAGAAACGAGTTCGGCGTGTTGGGGACGGTTTCGCCCACCAGCTCGCCGTTTTCGACGAAGTACTTCGCCTTGCCGCTGTGCTGCACCCAACCGGTCAGGTCGGTGCCGTTGAACAGCGGCGTCCCCTTACCGTCTTCCGCGGCGAGACACGTCAACAGCGCGGCGCTCACAGCGCCCAACAGCGATCGGAAATGTTTCATGGCCGCCGTTATAACTGACCGTCAGCCGCGAGCGAGGCAAAAGTCGGTTCAGGCCAAACCGGTCACCCACCGTCCTACCGCAAGCCAGTGGTGCGCCAAAGGGCGGAGCGCGGGTGTCTCACCCGCGTTGGGCGCGCCGGTGCCCCACCGGCCAAGGCGTGCCCGCGGATGCCCGCTTGCCAGCACGCTCCGTCCGCCGGTGCATTGACTATTCGTTTTAGGCCGCCGGCTCCCGGCCCGGCGACGCGGAAAGGGCCGGTGCCTGAAATTCCGGAAACAGGCCCATCATCGCCCGGGCGGCCCGCGCGCTGGCGCCGGGCCGACCGAGCTGGGCCACCACTTCGTCCAGCTTGGCGCGCACGGCGTCGCGCAGGAACGGGCGGGTCAGCAGATTGCCCGCCGCCTCGGCCAGTTTTTCCGGCGTGGCCGCGCTTTGCAGAAATTCGGGCATGACGCGCGTGCCGGCGAGCAGGTTGGGCATGGCCAGCGAATTCACCGTGGCCAGTCGCTTCCCGATCCAGAACGTGACCGGCGAAGTCCGGTACAGCGCCACCGTGGGCACGCGGAAATACGCGCATTCGAGCGTGACCGTGCCGGTCGAGGCGATCGCCACCGCCGCCTCGGCCAACGATTCGGACAAGCCGCCGATGCGCACCTCGACGGGCGCGGAACCGGTCCATAACTGCTCTTCCACCAAGCCGCGTAGCGAGGCGTCCGGCAACACCAGGCGAAAGCGGACGCGGTGCCGGATGTCCATGAGCCGCACCGTTTCGAGCATCACTGGCAGGTGACGACGCAACTCCCCCGCCCGGCTTCCCGGCAACAACAAGATCAACGAAGTCACGCCCGGCGCCGGCTCGGGCGGACTCGCCGAGCGGAGTTTTTCCTGGCCGCCGTGCCGGTCCAGGATCGGATGGCCCACCGCCTCGACGCGGAGCCGCGGCACGCGTTGCGCGTACCATTCCCGCTCGAACGGAAAAAGGCAGAGCAACAAATCGACATCGTCGGCGAGGGCATAGGCGCGGCCCGGACGCGAGGCCCAAACCTGCGGCGAAACGTACTGGACGATTCGCGGACGCCAGTTGTTGAAGCGACGGCGTTGGGCGTTTATGCGCCGTCGAAGCGCGTGCGCAAAGCGCCGGTTGAAGCCTTGAAAATCCACGAGGACGACCACGTCCGGCTGTCGTTCGCAGGCAAGGTCGAGCAGTTGCCGCATCAACCGGCGGAATTCCGCCAACAAACGCAGGACTTCGACGAGGCCGGTGACCGCGTGTTGCGTGAGGTCGAATGCCAGTTCGACCCCCGCCGCGGCCAGGCGCGGTCCGCCGGCGCCGAAGAACCGCGGGGCAAACGGTTCGGCTGCCAGCGCCTGGCGCAGCGCGCCGACCAACTCCGATCCCAGCAGGTCGCCGCTCGGCTCGCCGGCCACCAGCATGAACTTCAGCGGCCTCATGCGGCCGGAGCAACTGCCCGCACCTGCCGCGTGATCTCGAACGCCAGGTCCAGCGCCTGCTTGGCCGCCTCGCCAGAAACCACCGGCGCCCGCCGGGCCTGGACGCATTCGATGAAGCTGCGCAGTTCAAGTTTCAGCGGCTCCTCCTTGGTGATGGGCACCGACTCGCGCACGATGCGTCGCCCGCCGAATTCGCTGACGATGGACGAGTCCTTCGCCGCCAGCAGCTTCTTCAACAACGAACTCTCGGCCTCGTCGGCCCGCGCCAGGCGGTACAGGTAACCCGCCTGGGCCCGGTAATCGAGCGAGACATAACTCGGCGTCGGGCCGCCGCTGAAGACGCGAATCTTGCGCACTTTTTCCACGCTGACGCGGCTGGCGGTGAGGTTCGCCAGGCAACCGTTGGCAAAGCGCAGTCGCACGTTTGCAATGTCCTCGGAGGCGCTCAGCACGGGGATGCCCACCGCGTCCACGCTCACCACCGGCGACTGCACGAAGGCCAGCACCACGTCGAGGTCGTGGATCATCAGGTCGAGCACCACGCCCACGTCCGTGCTGCGCGCCGGATACGGCGAAAGCCGGTGGACTTCGATGAACCGCGGCTCCGCGATGACTTGCTGAAGGTAACGGAAAACCGGATTGAAGCGTTCGACATGGCCGACCTGGAGGAGGCAACCCTGCTGTTGAGCCAGTTGCACCAACTCCTCCGCCTGCGCCGCGTTGTCGGTCATCGGCTTTTCGACCAGCACATGCTTGCCGCGGGCCAGAAGCGATTTCGCGAGTTCGAAATGCGTCGTCGTGGGGGTGACGATGCTGAGCGCGTCGCTCGCGGCGGCGGCCTCGTCCACGCTGGCGAAAACGCGGCCGCGGTGCGTGTCGGCGACCTTCCGGGCACGGTCCGGGAGCACATCGTACACGCCGGTGAACTCGACTGTGCCGGTGGCGGCGAGTTCGGCGTAGATGCGCGCGTGCTCTTTGCCGAGCGAGCCGGCGCCGAGCACCGCGACTTTGACGGGCGCAGACATGGCGCGGAGTGTAGGCGCGACCCCGGCGGCGCAGAAGGCGAATTTGACCGCCGGCGAGGCAGCCCACGTCAGCCGCCAGCCGCGCGGCGTCACTTGGCCGGGTGGGTGGCGCGGTACTCGCGGATGAGGCGCAGCGCCTCGTCGAAAACGTCAGCCGGAACCACCTTGTCCCGGATCATCGGATACGCCTTTTCAGCCGCGGCGCGCCACTGCGTTTCCAACGCGGGCGTCACCTTCGTCACCTTGAGGCCGCGCTTGACCATCGCGGCCACCGCTTCGTCGGCCTCCTTGCGGCCGTTTTTCTTGATCTCCAGGCCGGCCTGGGCGGCGGACTTCAACAACTCGGCGCGCGTGGCGGCGGGGATGCGCTCCCAGGTGTCCTTGCGGATGACGCAGGCCCCCACCAGCGGCGCCCAGTTCAACTCAAGCATGTACGGCGCCCGCGTGTCCACCTGCGTGGCGAGCGCGAACACTGGGGGCAGCGGCGCGGCTTCGATCAGCCCGGTCTGGAGTCCCGGCAGGATGTCCGCGGTCTCGAGCGGGACGGCGTTGAAACCGGCCGTGCGGTAAATGCTGACTTCCTCGGCGTTGCCCGCCCAGGTGAAGAGCTTGAGCTTCCGGAGATCGTCGGGGGTGGCGACCGGCTTCGTGGAAAAGAACCGCACCCACCCGGCGTCGGACCAGAACAGCACGACGAAACCTTTCTTTTCGATGCGCTGTTCGAGCATGGGCTGGAGTTTCTCGCCCACGTAATCGACTTCCGCGAAGTTGTGGAAACCCATCGGCAGGCTTTGCAGGCCGGCGACGCCCGGTTCGATGTCCGACAAACCCTCGGCGGTGAGCATGGCGGCCTGGATCGAGTCCACGCTCATCAGGCCCACGGTGTCCGACTCGCCCCCCAGCTTGCCGTCCGGGTAGATCACCAGATCGATGGCGCCGTTCGAGGCCTTGCGCCAGGCTTCGCGCAGGGCGAGCAGGCTTTTGTGAAACGAGCTGCCGGTGGGCGCCAGCGTGGCGAGTTTGATCCTTTGCGCGGCCTGCGCGCCGGCCACCAGCGCGAAGACGGCAAGCAGCACAAGACCGAGCCGAAAAATGGATTTTCGATTCCGCATGGGTGGTTGGACGCTATTTCTTCGGTGCAGGTTCAGTGATCAAGAAAAGGTCTTCGCGCTTGGACTCCAGCCAGCGGGCGCGGTGCTGCATGATGAGGTTCACGAGGCGGTTGTCGGGTTGCGCGTTGACATCCACCGCCAGCGCGCGCTGCAGGAGTTCGTCGAATTGCTTCAAATCCTGTTTTTGCACGCAAACGGCTTCGGCGTAGCTCACGAACGGCGCCGCCAGGTGGCCACCGGACAGCGCCACCGCGCGCTCGAAATGCTGGCGCGCACGCTCGGCGGGATCTCCAGGCGCACCCTGCCGTGACATCTCGTAAGTGATGAAAAAATTGTGGATCGCCCCCTCGTCCCAGCTCTCGTCCAGCGCCAGCGCGCGGTCGATCAACGCCTCCATCTGCGGCACCTCGGCCACGCGGTCCGGGTCGTCCTTGGAAAGCGAAATCACGGCGCCCCACGAAACCGCGGTCCAGTAAAGCAGCGGCACGTCCGCGCGGCGCATCCCTTTCACGGCCGCGAGGGCGTTGGTGCGGAGTCGGGCGTTGAAGTTGCGGTGCTTCGTCTCCAAACCGCGCAGACCGTAATCGCGCGCCCGCAGGTAAAGCTTCTTTGCCCGCTCGCGCATCGCCGTGGCCGCCGCGAGGTCCTGGTCCTCCATCTCGTCCGCGTCCATTTGCACGAACGCGTAGGCGTACTGCGTGAAGC
>JAKCAB010000263.1 GCA_021839785.1 bacterium
TGCGGCTGAACCGCAAGCGCGAGCGCGCGGGCGAGTCTCCCGTCACGCCACTCTATGACAACGCGGACGTGGACCGGCTCCTCGCCTTGTGCCAGCCCACGCCTTACGACGGGCCGGTGCCGGTGGCACCGGGCGTGAACGCGCATTTTGTCGAAGCCGGCCACTTGCTCGGCTCGGCCAGCATCCACCTGGAGATCGAGGAGAATGGCAGCACGAAACGGGTGGTCTTCTCCGGCGACCTTGGCCCCAAAGGCATCCCGATCCTGCGCGACGCCGAGTGCGTGCGCGAGCCGGCGAACGCGGTGTTCCTCGAATCAACCTACGGCGATCACGACCACCGTCCGTTTCAGGAAACCGTGGATGAGTTTCGCGAGATTCTCCAGGCGGCGGTGGCCGCGAAGGGCAAGATCCTCGTGCCGACCTTCGCGGTCGGGCGCGCGCAACTGCTCCTGGTTCTGTTGGCCGTCATGTTTCGGCGGAAGGAACTGCCCAAGTTTCCTCTCTTCCTGGACAGCCCGATGGCGGCGGAGGCCTCGCGCATTTACATCCACCACCCCGAGTTGTTCGACGACGAGTTGAACGGCCTGCGCGCGGAGCGGCCGATCCGGTCCGACCTCGACACCTTGACCGTCACGGCGACGGCCGGGGAGTCGAAGACCATCAACGACGTGCCCGGACCTTGCCTGGTCCTGGCCGGCTCGGGCATGTGCAACGCCGGCCGCATTCTGCATCACCTGCGCCAGAACCTTTGGCGGCCGGGGACGCATGTCATGATCGTGGGTTACCAATCTGACGGCACCCTCGGCCGTTTGCTCGTGGAGGGGGCCAGGGAGGTCTCCATCTTCGGCGAGAAGGTCGCGGTCCGGGCCCAAGTCCACACGCTGGGCGGCTTCAGCGCCCACGCTGGCCAGAAGGATTTGCTCGACTGGTTTGGCTGCCTCGCCGGCGGGCGGCCGCAGGTCTTCCTCACCCACGGCGAGAAACGGGGGCGCGAGGCCCTGGCTCGGAAGATCGAGGAGCGCTACGGCTTAAAGTCCAACCTGCCGGCGCTGGAGCAAACCCTGGAAGTCTGATCGCGTCTGCGGTCCGGCGGGCAACGCAAAGCCGGTTCTCCCATGAACACGCAGCTCGGCCTCGAATTGGTGCGCAGTTTCGGAACCGCGCTCCTGATTGGCGCGTTGGTGGGTATCGACCGCGAGAAGCGCAAGGAAGAAGGCGAGGCGGGCGCGGGCGGCATCCGCACGTTTATCTTGATCGCGCTGGCCGGCGCGGCGTCCGCCTTTCTCGGACGCGTGCTCGACGCCCCGTGGGTCTTCGTTGCCACGGTGGCGGTGGGGGGTGGCGCGGCGCTTTGGCCGGCGGTTTGCCAGGCGCAGTCCCATCCGGGGGCTGGCGGGCTGACGACTGGTTTTGCCGCGCTGGTGGTGCTCCTGCTGGGCGGCTTGTGCGTGCTCGAACACGCTGATCTGGCCGTCGCGTTGGGTATCGCCACGTCGACGGTGCTGGCCTTCAAACAACCCATCCACGAGTTGGTGCGCAAGGTCGGCACCGAAGACCTCTATGCCGGGCTGAAGCTGCTGATCGCGACGTTCATCATCCTGCCGCTCCTGCCGCAAAGGACGATCGACCCGTGGGGCGCATTGAACCCGTACACGCTCTGGTTGCTGGTCATTCTGATTTCTGGCCTGTCGCTCGTCGGTTACGTGGCCACGCGCTGGCTCGGCACGGAGCGCGGCATTGTGCTGACCGGCGTCACCGGCGGCCTGGTATCGTCCACCGCGGTCACGCTCGCGCTGGCCCGCCAGAGCCGCGACCTGAAAGCCGACCCCACCGCGGCGGGACCGCTTTCGACGGCGGTTTTCATCGCGTGGCTGATCATGGTGGGGCGCATGGTGGTCCTGCTGACGGTGACCAATCCTGACCTCGCCCGGCACGCGGCGTTGCCGCTGACCGTGTTTGGTCTGGCGACGGCGGGCGTGGCGGTTTGGACCTTCCTGAGTACCCGGCGAGCCGGTCCGGCCGATGCGCAAAAGGCGGGCGAAGTGCCGTTGAAAAACCCGTTCCGGCTCACCTCGGCCATCAAGTTCGCGGCGCTGTTCGCGGTCGTTCTGCTGCTGGTGAAAGGCGCGCAGCACTACTTTCCCGGCGGCGGCATCTATGCCGTGGCCACGCTCGCCGGGACCACCGACGTGGACGCCATCACGCTCTCGATGGCGGACTTTGCGCGGCAAGGCGGCGATCCCACCCAGGCCGTGCGGGCGGCGCTGCTGGCCGCGGCGACCAACACAGCGGTGAAAGCGGGATTGGTGGCGGTGGTGGCGGGCGGCGTGATGTGGCGCCAGATCCTGCTGGGCAGCGGGGCGATTTTGGCGGCAGCGGCGGCGGCTTGGTTCTTGTGCTGAACGGGAGGCCGCCGGTTACGCTGCGAAGGCCGCGCTTGGCAAAGCCGCGGGGCGATGTTGAACTCCTGCCATGCACACGCCGATTTCAACGCTCACCCGACGCGATTTCCTCAAGACTTCCGCGACCGCCACCGCCGCGGGCGCCTTGGCCGCCAGTTATACCGGCGTTTTCGCGGCAGCTTCGGACACGATTCGCGTGGGCCTCGTCGGCTGCGGTTCGCGCGGCACCGGGGCGGCGATGAATTGTGTCTTGTCCTCGCCCGGCGTGGAGATCACCGCGCTGGCCGACGTGTTCGAGGACAAGGCCGGCGAATGTCTGCAGCGCCTGAAAAACGACCAGGCCGGGCGCGAATGGAGTTGTTCCCAGGACTGGAAGCATTCCGCGCAAGTCAAGGCGACGCGGGACAGGTGCTTCACCGGTTTCGACGGGTACCGCGAACTGCTCAAGACAGACGTGGATCTGGTGTTGCTCGCCACGCCGCCGCACTTCCGGCCGGCGTATCTCAAGGCCGCTTTGGAAGCCGGCAAGCACGTGTTCATGGAGAAGCCCGTCGCCGTGGACCCGGTCGGCATTCGCTCGATCATCGCCTCCGCCGAACTCGCGAAACAGAAGGGCCTGGCGATCGTGGCGGGCACGCAACGCCGTCACCAGAACGCCTACACCGAGCTGATGAAACGGCTCCACGCGGGCGCCATCGGCGAGATCGTGGCGGGCGAGGCGTACTGGAACGGACCGTGCGTGCGTACCTACGGCTTTTATCACGAGCGCCAGCCGGGCTGGAGCGCAATGGAGTACATGCTCCGCAACTGGTATTTCTATTCCTGGCTCTCCGGCGATCACATCGTCGAGCAGCACGTCCACAACCTGGACGTGGTGAACTGGGCGATCGGCGCGCCACCGGTGGAAGCCGTGGGCGTGGGCGGCCGGCAATGGCGGGTGGAGCCTCAGTTTGGCAACATCTACGACCATTTCGGCATCCGTTACCGTTATGCTAACGGCGCGGTGGTGGTGAGCATGGCGCGGCAGATCAACGACACCCAGCCGCTGGTGACCGAAGGACTCATCGGCACCAAGGGCCGCGCGAGCGCGGGTCGCATCGACGGCGCGGGCGCGTGGAAGTGGGACGGCCCCAACCCAAATCCTTACGAGCAGGAACACACCGACTTAATCGCCAGCATTCGCGCGGGCAAGCCGTTGAACGAGGCACGCCGGGTGGCCGAAAGCACGCTCACCGCGATCATGGGCCGCATGGCGGCGTACACCGGGCAAGCCGTAAGCTGGGACTTCGCGTTGAAGGATTCCTAGCTCGACCTCATGCCCAAAGAGATTTTGGAGGCTGGCTACAAGCTGGGTCCCGCTCCGAAAGTGCCGCCGCCCGCGAGCGGCCGGGAAGAGTTGGTGTAGTCGCAAGCCAGTTGGCCAGCGCCGCCGCCAAGCCTGTGTGGCTCCCGAAAAACGTCGCGACGCGGTGTCAGGTTAGCGGCGTGTGACGGTTGGGGACGCGGCTGGCGCTTCGAAGTGAACGACCATTTCGCCGGGCTTGGCGAAGCCGAACCGCTCGCGGATGAGGCGTTCGGCGGCGGCGGGGTTGTTCGTGAACGCCACGATCCGGTTGCGCAGCGCATCGCCGTAAGCACGGGCGGCCGCGATCTGCCGTTCCAACTGGAGCCGCTCCGCCTGCAAATCCTGGTTGCGCTGGATTTCGGGGAGATACCAGATGCCCACCGCCAGGGCGCCGGCCACGAAAAGCAGCACCGTGACGATAGCACTAAGGCGATTCCAGACGGTCGGCGCGTTCACTGACACGTATTCAAGCACACCCGATCAGCCAGGGAAAGCGGACTTTTTATACCGCTCTTTCTATGAGCGACCGCTTCGACTCACTACAGCCAGCAAACGAGGCGGCGAACCGGAGCGCGCTAAAGCCTGGTTCAGCGCTCCGCCGACGCGCCCGTCGCGTGAGACTGAAGTCACACCAGCCGATGATTGCTGGGCTTGGGCACTTCGGGGAAGGGCAGCGGTCCTAACTCATATTTATCGGGACCCCAGCGCATCTTGGAGTTCAACGCCTGCTCCCATTCGATGGTCTGGCCACTGTAAGCCGACTCCCGGCCCATGATGCCGACAAGCGTGGACTCCGCGAGGTTCTTGGCTTCGTTGATGGGCTGGCCGGCGCGGATGCTGGCGATCAGGTCCTGGTGTTCCTGCTGGTAGGCGTTCACCTCCTGTTCGCGGAACCGCCATAACTGGCCCGTCTTCGGTTTGATCCAGGTGGCGCAATTGCTCGCGCCGTTGCTGCCGTGGACCGCCTCCTCCACCCGGCCTTCGCAATGATTCATCTGCCGCGCCTGGCTGAACATGCGCACGCCGTTCGGGTACTCGTACTCGACGGCGAAGTGGTCGTAGATGTGGCCGTGAATCGGGTATTGCCGGTCCAGCCGGCCACCCATGCCATAGGCCTTGACCGGGTGCGTGCCCATGACCCAGTTCATGATGTCGAGGTTGTGCACGTGCTGTTCCACGTAGTGGTCGCCGCCCACCCAGGTGAAATAATTCCAGTTCCGAAGCTGCCACTCCATGTCGCTCATCTGGGGCGTCTTTTCGATCACCCAGATGACGCCGCCGTTCCAATAGCAGCGCAGGTATTCGATGTCGCCGATCGCGCCGTCGTGGATGCGTTTGATGGCCTCGTTGTAGCTCTTCATGTGGCGGCGCTGGGTGCCACAGGCGATGCCGAGGTTCTTCTGCTTCGCCAGTTCGCAAGCCTCCAACAGCATCCGCACGCCGGGGCCGTCCACCGCGCCCGGTTTTTCGATGAAGATGTTCTTGCCAGCCTGGATGGCCGCCAGCGTGTGCATCGGCCGGAAATGCGGCGGCGTGGCTTGGATGACGTAATTGATGTCGGCGATGGCCAGCAGTTTCTGGTAGCCGTCGAACCCGGCGAAGCACATTTCTTCGGGAATTTGGATCGGCGGGTTCAAGTTGCGGAGCTGTTCGCGGCAACGATCGATGCGGTCCTTGAACACGTCGCAGAGCGCGACGACCTGCAGGTTTTTGTCCTTCACTTCCGCACCGGCCTTCACGTCCTCGGTGTGGTAGCCTGCGGCAGGGTATATGACGTTCGTGGCTGCGCCGAGGGCGTCCAGCAACGCGCCGGTCCCGCGCCCGCCACAGCCGATCAGGCCAATGCGAATGGGATCATCCGGCGCGGCGTGCACCGTGATGATGGATGGCAGGGCGGCGGCACCGGCGGCGGCCAGGGAGGAGCGTTTCAAGAAAGCGCGGCGATCGAGACTGTCCGCGGCGAGGAAAGCATCGGCAACGGGGTGTTTCATATGCCGACCAAGCTAGCCGAGGCGATAAGTGAGGCGAGCGCAAAATGGCGCTTTGCCCTGCACGCGGCATCGTCGGGCTTCCCATCGGGTCGGGTCTGTGCGAGCGTTCGCGAAACCTTCAATTCCGATTGTCTATGCCGCGACGAATCAGTTCCATCGCCCCCGACTGGTGGGATTACACCACGCTCGACGCCGACCTCATCGCCGCCGCGGCCCGGCTCACGCCGCGCGACCTCGCGAAGTTGTCCCGGCCGGGATTCCAGGTCGTGATGTACGACACACTCCAGGAATTCTACCTCGCCGAGGCGCTGGAATACATCAATGCCTGGCGGCAAAGCACTGCGGACAACCCGGTTGGCATCTGTGGGCCGATCGGCCCCACCGAGCAATTGCCGCTGGTGGCGCGACTCGTCAACGACCTCGATCTCGACGTGAGCAGTGCCCATTTTTGGGGCATGGACGAATGGGTCGTGGACGGCCGCGAAGCGCCGATCACCCACCCGCTTTCCTTCGCCAAGGCGGACCGCGAGCTCTGTTTCGATCGCATCCGCAAGGAACTCCGAATGCCCGACCCGAACCTGCACTTCCCCGCCGCGGACGCCACCGCCTACCGGGCCACTTGGAACGGCGGCATCCGTTGCGCGGTCATGCAAGGCGGGCAAGGCGACGTGAAACACTGGGCGTTCAACGACCCGCCGCGGCGAAAAGGCAAGTGGAAGGACGAACCGCCGCCGCCCGCGGAATACCGCAAGCTGGCCACGCGTGTTGTCGATTTGCATCCGCTGACCATCGCCCAAAACGCGCGGACCAGCGGCGGCGGTAACATTTCCCTGGTGCCCACGCAGGCCATCTCGGTGGGACCGGTCGAAACCTGGCAGGCGGAGAAGGTTTCGATCTGGCAGGCTGGCATGCACGACAACCCGTTCGGCCAGCGCCTGACGGCGTTCATGATTTCGCAGCGAATCCCCGACTCGGCGGTGCCGATGTCATTGCTCGCCGACCACCCGAACGTCCAGTTCAATTATTATCGCGGTGGTCTGGGCGCCTGCGAAGTCGAGATGCACTGAACCGACAGGTGCCTGGCGGCGGCGCGCCGGTTGGACACCAGCGCTCTCACCAAGCCGCTCAGGCCAGAACACCGCGAAGGAATTTCAGGTTGGCCTGGTAGCTCGGCAGCATCTGCGCGCCTTCGGGCACGGCACCTTCGATTTCGACCCAGCCGGCGTAGTCGATGTCGTCCATCGCTGCGCGTACCTTTTTGAAATCCACTTTTCCCAGGCCGAGCAGCGAGCCGTTTTCCTTGGCGTGGAACTCGCAGATCAAGCCCTTTTTGCCCAGCCAGCGAATCTCATCGTAGATGTTGTAGCCGCGGTCGTTCGAGTTGCACACGTCGTAATAAACCTGCACTGCCTTTGACCCGACGCGGTCGATGATCGCCACGTGTTCCGCCGCGCTCAGCCAGGATTCGATGCCGAGGATCACGCCTTTCTTCTCTGCCTTGGGCGCGACTTCCTTGAGCCGGCGAACCACCTCGTCCGTGCCCGCCGCGTCGCCGCGCAAGTCGCCGTTCCCGAAGAACGCGAGTAAGATGACCTTGCAGCCCAACGCGGCGGTCACGTCCACGCAATCGCTTACCCACTGGATCGTGCGCGGATCTTTCTTGTAGGGGATGTTGTTCAGTTCGCCAATGGCCAGCGAGGCGATGGCAAGACCGGATTTCCTGGCGGCGTCCTGGTAGGCCTGCTGCACCGCGGGCTGGCGCAGGTGCATGTCGTCCTTTTCGGTTCCGAGGCTGACTTGAACGCCGTCGAGGCCGATTTCCCTGGCCACGGCGAAGACGTCGGGCATGGCCATTTTGCCAAGGGACCAGTCGCAGGCACCGATCTTGAACGGGCGTTGCTGCGGCGCGGCAAAGAGGGGGGCGAGCGCCGGGGCGGCGGCCAAGGCGGCGGCGGTCCGGGCCGAGCGGGCGACGAAGGTGCGACGAGTCAAAGGCTGCATGAACGGGAGAATGTCACGCCCGCGCCCGGGCGCAACTGGTCTTTTCCCAGAGGTCCAGACCCCGAATTGCGCCAAAAGTTTTGTTACCCGGGAGGGGGGATAAAGGCAGGGGAAATGATTCGTTGCGCCAGAAGTGACTGTTACCGTGGCGGAATGGACAAAACCATGAGTCAGACGACCCGGAACGAGATCTTGGAGCGGTTGCGGCGGCGCTATCGGAACGCCGGTCCGGAGCACAGACGCAAGCTCTTGGATCAAGCGCCGGACCTGCTGAGCGATCGTCGGAAGTCGGCCATCCGGGCCTTGAGCGCGCCCAAGGTGGAGCGCGCGCCGTGGGTCATCACCGGTCGGCCGGTGACCTGCGAGCCGGGGGTGTGGGTGCCCTGGCTGCGCCCGATTTGGCAGGCGACCGATTACGCGTGTGGGCGACGCTTGGTGGCGATGTTGCCGGAGTGGATCCCGGCCTACGAGGCCCACGAGCGGCGGCTGCCCGGAGCGGTGCGCGCGCAGCGCCTGGGGGCCAGTGCGCGGCCGCTGGACCGGTTGCTGGAGCCGCTGCGCCTGCAGGGGGCGGGCCGAGCGCGGCCGCGGCCCGGCCCGTTGTTGCGCCACCAGATTCCCATTCGCGGCAGCGTGTGGGAGGAGAACAAAGCGGGCGGGCGGGAGGTGGATACGGTGGCGTTGTGCGGCGGGAGCGCGGCGGGGGAGTATGTGGGGATGCTCGACGGAGTCGATTACGCGACGACCTGGGGGGAGGGGCGGGCAATCTGGGGGCGCGGCCCGGCGGGCACGCGGGCGGCGCTGCCGGATATCGAGGCGAATCTGCCCTTTGCGCGCTTGGGATTGGACCGCGACAAGGGCGGCGAATTCCTCAATTACCACGTGTTGCCCTGGCTGCAAAAGCGGGCGCGACCGGGGTTCATGACGCGCAGCCGGCCTTTCAAGAAGGACGACAACGCGCCTGTGGAGCAGAAGAACTGGACCCATGTGCGGCAGAACTTCGGCTATGAGCGGCACGACAATCCCGAGGTGGTGGAACCGATCGACGCGCGCGCCAAAGGCGCCTATGGGCAGTTGCTCAATTACTTTCACGCCAGCCTGAAGTTGGAGGGCAAGCAACGCGTGGAAGGGCGGCTCAAGCGCGTTTACGGCGCGGCGCAAACGCCCTTGGCGCGAGTGTTGGCCAGCCCCGAGGTGAGCCCGCAAACCAAGGAGCGATTGGCGCGGGACAAAGCCCGCCTGAATCCCTTTGCGCTCAAACGCGAGGTGGACCGGAGCTTGAAGAGGATTGCCTCCCTGCGCCAGGCGCGCCCCTGAAAGGGTGAATAACTGGTCCCCCTTCGAGTCTTCGGTGTTCGACCGCGGGGGGGCGCGAGCTGGGGCTCGCCAGCCGCCCCCCTGCTCGTTTTATCTCGCTATCGAACCCGCAAAGAACTACCTACCGGAAGAACACTGAAACCCAAAAACAAAATAGCCATTGGGTAACACCCCTTGTGGCACAACGAATCCCCCTCCCGGGTAACAGTCACTTTTGGCGCACGGCGG
>JAKCAB010000112.1 GCA_021839785.1 bacterium
GTACAAGGCCACGCCGGCCGGGGCGCGGAACCTGGATCGCCTGACGATGCGCGCGCCCGTGCTGGGACGGGTGGCGAGCCTGAGCATCTTCAGCCAGTTTGCGCGCACCTTGGGGACGTTGCTCCAGAACGGCGTGCCGGTGCTGACGGCGCTGCGCATCACCGAACAGGTCATTGGCAATCGCGTGGTGCGCGAGGCGATCGCCGCGACGCGCGAAGCGGTGACCGATGGCAAGAGCCTGGCGCAACCGCTGGCGCGGAGTCAGATCTTTCCGCAATTGATGATCGACCTGGTGCGCATCGGCGAGGAGACCGGCGACGTGCCGGGCGCGTTGAAGAACGTGGCCGAGACTTATGAAAACGAGCTGACGATCGCGCTGCGTGTGATGACGAACCTGATCGAGCCGGCGATGATCATCGTCATGGCGTGCGGCGTTGGCTTCCTGTTGTTCAGCGTGCTCTCGGCGATGTTCCAGATTACCGCCAACCTCGGCCGGTGATGCGCACGCGTTCGCCAGAGCCGGGGACGGGCCGCCCGGAGCGGCCGCGGGTGCGGCGTGGGTTTACGCTCATCGAGATCATGATGGTGCTGGCGATCCTGGGCATCCTCGTGGGGATCGGTTTGCCGGCGGTGATTTCCACGGTGCGCCGGGGCCCGATGCGACAGGCGGTGGCCGATTTGGAGGAAGGATTCTTGAAGGCACGAATGCTGGCCATCCTGACCGGGCAGCCGGCCGAACTGCTGATCCGCGCCAGCGACGGCACCCTCCAGGTGCAGGCGGTCAGTGAAGCCCCGGCGGACCCGGCGACCGGACCCGGCCTCGCCGCTGCGTCGCTCGAACCGCCGCCGCCGGACGTGGTGGACGATCCTGACAAGCCCCGCCCCGAACCGTTGCCCAGTTTTTCGGCGACGCTGGATCCGAGCGTGGCGTTCAAACGCCTCGATGTGAGCCTGCGCGACATGATGGACGAGCCGCAAGCGGCGGTGCGCTTTTACCCGAACGGCACTTGCGACGCCTTCGCGGCCACGCTGGTGTCGGATGCAGGCGGCGAGCGGAACGTGTCGCTGGAAATCACGACCGGGCGTGCGCGGGTGGAGGTGATCCGGTGAAACTCCGACGGTCAGAGACGGTGCTGCGTTCCCAACCCGCGGCCAGCCGGAGCGGGCTTCGGCGGGGCGGCGTGGCATTCACGCTGTTGGAGGTGATGATCGCGATGGCGCTGTTTTTCATGGCCATCTTTGCGATCCTGGGACTGGTGGCGCAGAACCTCCAGATCGCCCGCAACCTCAGCCTCGGGGACATCGATCTCGGCACCGTGGCGGTCGAGTTGAGTCTGCAAACGCTCACCAACCGCGACATGACCGAAGGGACGGTGAGCGGCGACTTTGGGGAGACGTATCCGGGCGCCAGTTGGAGTGCGAACCTGTTCCTGGTGTCCTCGAACGCCGGCGGGTTGCGGTCGCGCATGAATCGAGGCGGGTTGTTTCAAGCGGACATCACGATCCTGTGGCCGCGGAACAACCTCATGAAAGAGAAACACGCCAGCATTTTGCTCTACCGGCCCATGCTGGGAAGCCGGAGCGGCGGGAGTTAACATGATCCTCGCTGGTCACCAGAGCAGTGTGTACGCGCCGCAGCCAACGGTGGCGGCGAAAGTCACCCGGTGTCGCGGGACGGCCGCCTTCACGTTGCTGGAGTTGATGCTCGCGCTGGGCATCTTCGCGATGGTGCTGACCGCCATTTATTCGACCTGGACTGCGGTCTTGCGGTCGGCGCGCGCGGGCAACGACGTGGCGGCGATCGCCCAGCGGGGACGCCTCGCGGCGCGCACGATCGAGGACGCACTGCTGTCGGCGGTGATGTTCCAGGCCAACGCGCCGCTGTACACGTTCGACACGGACACCAGCAGCGACTTCGCGGCGTTGAGCCTCGTGGCGCGGCTGCCCAGTTCGTTTCCGGGCAGCGGGTATTTCGGCGATCTGGTGGTGCGGCGGGTGGTGTTCTCGATCGAGCAAGCTGCGGATGGCACGAACGATCTGATCCTGCGCCAGCTTCCAATCCTGGCCGCCGAGACGCCCAAAGAGAAGGAGCACAGCATCGTGCTGGCGCGGGACGTGCGCCGGTTCAACCTCGAATTCCTCGGCCAGCCGGGCCTGTCGGCGCGCTCACGCGACGGCGAGTGGCTCAACGAGTGGGCGTTTACCAACATGCTGCCGTGGGTGGTGCGGTTCACGCTGGGGTTCGGCGGCGCCACTGACAACCAGGGCCGGCCGAAGGACATCACCGTGCGCACCGTCTTGCTGCCGAGCATCGCCGTCCCCATTGCCGCCTCGCAAAGTCCCGCGGCAATGGGTTTCCAGCCTGGGCCATTGCAGCCCGGACAAGACCCGGCGGCCGGGTTGCCTCCCGGGCCGGGCACGATACCGAACAGCAGCGCGCGTTTCCGCCCAGGCCAGTTGCCGGGCGGATAGGGAGACCTGACGATGCGCCTCAACCCCACGCCGCCCCGCGGTTTCGCGCTCATCATCGTGATGACGGTGATTTTCGTGCTCGCCATTCTGGCGGGTGGTTTCGCCTATTCGATGAAGGTCGAGACGCGGCTGGCGGCGAACGCCAACAACGATTCCGAGTTGGAGTGGATGGGACGCTCGGGAGTGGAGCTGGCCAAGTACGTTCTCGACCAGTCCATGCGGGTCGGCGCGCGTTACACTTCGCTGAACCAGCTTTGGGCCGGTGGACCGGGCGACGGACCGGAAACCAACAGTCCACTGGCGGGCATTAACCTCAAACACTACGTGCTGGGCCAGGGTTTCATCTCGGTCCACATCGCGGACCTGGAGCGCAAAATCAATCTCAACCGCATCGCCGGCTTTGCCCCGGGCCCCGGCGCCGGCAGCGGCTCGGAATTGATCCAGCGGGCCCTGGGCGTGATGGGCGTGGACGCCGCGCAGAGCGCGTTGATCAGCGATTCGATCCTGGACTGGAAAGACACGGACGACGCCACCGGTTTGAGCGGCACCGAGAGCGATTTCTACCTGGGACTCGATCCGCCGTACTTCGCGAAGAACGGTCCTTTCGATGACCTGGCGGAACTGCTGTTGGTGAACGGCGTTACGCCACAGATTTATTGGGGGCCGCGCGCGCCGGCGCACCAGCGCCAGTTCGTGGCGACCAAACGCGGCCGACGCGCCGACCCTGGGCTTGCCCCAACTTACCCGGTCGGACTGGTGGATCTTTTTACGCCGATTTCCAGCGGCGCCGTCAACCTCAACACCGCTTCGATGTATGTGCTGGAAGCCGCACTGGGCGTCACTGACGACATCGCTGCCAACGTCATCCGGACCCGCGCCGGCCTTGATGGCGTGGAAGGCACCGAGGACGACACGCCTTTTCAGAACGCGTCGCTGGCGATGGTGCCAGGACTCGAAGCGATGCCTCCGACGGCGCGCGCGCCGCTCACCACCATCAGCTCGTACTTCGAGGTGACCGTGGACGTCCAATTGGGCAACTCGCACCGCGAGTGTGTCGCCATCGTGGGGCGGGGCATCCCCGGTGCGGTCGGCCTGGGCAGTGAGGGCGGGGTCAAGGTGCTCCAGTTTAGCTGGCGCTAGCGGTTACGCCCCGCCGTCGTCAAGGCCATGAAGTCACCGCCCCGACCGCGTGCCGCCGCTCCCGAGTCTGTAGCCCGCCTGCCGGCGGGGCGGGTGGTCTTCATCACCGGCACGGACACCGGCGCGGGGAAAACCATTCTGACTGCGCTGCTGCTGCTGCATTGGCGGAGCCGGGGAGTGCGCGCACTGGCCATCAAACCCTTTGCGACCGGCAATCTCGCCGACGCGCGCTTGCTGGTTCGGTGCCAGGCCGGGTCGCTGGCGCTCAAACGCGTAACCCCGTTTTTGTTTCGCGTGCCCGTCGCGCCGCTCGTCGCTGCCGGCATGGAGCGGCGGCGCGTTTCGCTGGGCGACGTGGTCTCCGCCGTGCGCGAAATCCAGGCCGAGGGCGACACGTTGCTTGTGGAGGGGTGCGGCGGTCTGCTCACGCCGCTGGGCGCGGGTTATACGGCGCGCGAGTTGATTCGCGAGCTGAACTGCCCAACCATCGTCGCCGCCCGGAACCGGCTCGGCGGGCTGAATCAGGCGCTCCTGGTTATCGAAGCGTTGCGGGCTGTCGGCCGCACCCCGGCGGGGATCGTCCTGCTGGGCTGCGCGCGGACCGATGCTTCGACCGCGACCAACGCCCGCACGCTGCGCGAGTTGGTTGCGCCGGTGCCGGTGTTTGCGCTGCCTTACCTGGGTCCGCGAGCTGGCTCGTTGGCCAACTTGGTGGCCGCAGCGGCGAAGCAGCGTGGGCTGCTGGCGCGGCTGAGCGCGACGTTTTGGGAGGGCGCAACAAATGCGTGAAACACGGTCAACGCCAGCGTGTGCAGGCCGGGTTGGAGTCGCTGGAAACAAAAAAGGGAGCGTATTCGACAATTCCGGGGGAGTAGCGATAATGATGGTAGCATACCCTCTTCGCGGTGACGGTGCCGGGGATTTCCGACTTGGACCAGCGCGGCGCAACCGCCGTGTTGCCAGCCGCGAAACGGACCGGCGGAGCCACCGCCCGAGTGCGTGCGAGCCGGGTGATTTCGAACACCGACAGCTATGCTTGAGACACTGCTTTATCCACAGACCGTGGCCGTGATCGGTGCGTCGCGGAATCCCGAGAAGGTCGGGTACGCGTTCATGCACAACCTCACGCGCAGCGGCTTCAAGGGCACGATCGTGCCCGTCAACCTCGAGGCGCCCGACATCCTAGGGGTGAAGTGCTACAAGAGCCTGGACGAGTTCCCTGGCAAGATCGACTTGAGCGTCATCGTCGTCGGCGGCAAGTACGTCAAGGACGCCATCAAAAGTTCCATCAAGGCTGGGGCGAAGACTATCATCGTCATCACCGCCGGCTTCAAGGAGGTCGGAGCCAAGGGCGCCGACGCCGAGAAGGAACTGGTGGAGATCTGCGAATCGGCGAGCGTGCGCCTGATGGGGCCGAACTGCCTGGGCGTGCTCAACACGCACCACGCCATGAACGCCACCTTCGCGCCCACCGTGCCGCCGTCGGGGCACATCTCGGTGATCTCGCAATCCGGCGCGTTGTGCGTGGCGATCCTTGACTGGGCCGCCAGCCAGAAGCTGGGCCTGGGCAAGGTGATCAGCTTCGGCAACAAGGCGGACCTGAACGAGGTCGATTTTCTCCAGGCGCTCGCCGATGACAAGGAAACCAAGGTCATCGCCGGCTACCTCGAAAGCATCAAGGAAGGCGACAAGTTTTTGCGAGTGGCGCAGGAAGCGGCGGCGATCAAGCCGGTGGTGATTCTCAAAGTGGGCATCACCCAGGCGGGCGCCAAAGCGGCGTCCTCGCACACCGGCAGCCTGGCCGGGGCGGACATGGCTTACGGTGCCGCGTTCAAGCGCGCGGGTGTGATTCGCGCGGAGAACTTCGAGGCGTTGTTCGACTACGCCCTGGCGTTTGGCACGCAGCCGCTGCCGGCCGGCAATCGCGTCGTCGTCATTACCAACGCCGGTGGCCCGGGCATCATGGCCGCCGACGCCGCGGAGTCGATGGGCTTGAGAATGGTGTCCCCCAGCGAGGCCACCAAAGCGAAGCTCAAGGAAGTGCTGCCGCCGACCGCGGCCTTCGGCAACCCGGTGGACGTCATCGGCGACGCCGAACCGGAGCGCTACATCAAGGCCTTCGAGTTGGTCCAGGAAGACGAAAACGTGGACGCGATCATCGTCGTGGCCACGCCGCAAAACATGACGCGGCCGCTGGAACTCGCCGAGCGCCTGGCGGCCGTGCACAAAGGCAAAAAGCCTTTGCTGACTGCGTTCATGGGCGGCGAGGAGGTCATCGCCGGAAAGGCGAGGTTGATGGAACTCGGCATCCCGAACTATCCCGCGCCGGACCGCGCGGTGGCCGCGCTCAAGGCGATGGTGGATTACGCCGCGTGGCGCCGCCGGCCCGCCCGCATCGTGACGCGCTTTCCGGTCAATCGCCGCCGCGTCGAGCGGGTCCTCCAGTGGCATATCCGCAGCGCCACGCAACAGGTGGGCGAAGTCGAGGCCAAGGAAATCCTCAAGGCTTACGAGTTCAATGTCCTTGGCGGCGCGCTGGCCCGCAACGCGGACGAGGCGGTCGAGACCGCCAACCGCATCGGCTACCCGGTGGTGCTCAAGATTTCGTCGCCCGAAATCATTCACAAGTCCGACTTCGGCGGCGTGCGCATCAACCTCGCCAACAGCGAGCAGGTGCGTGACGCGTTCGACCTGATGATGCTGCGGGTGCAGCGGCGCGCGCCCAACGCCTACATCCGCGGCGCCTACGTGGAGAAGATGGGCAACAAGGGCCGCGAGGTGATTTTGGGCATGACCCGCGACCCACAGTTCGGGCCGATGCTCATGTTCGGCCTGGGCGGCATTTTCGTGGAGGTGATGAAGGACGTGACTTTCCACCTCGCGCCGATCACGCAGGACGAGGCCATGCAGATGTTGATGGGCACGCGCTCGTACGCGCTGCTCAAAGGCGCCCGCGGCCAGGCGCCCGTGGATTTGCTCGCAATCGCCGGCGCGCTCCAGCGCATCAGCCAGCTCGCGACGGACTACCCTGAAATCATGGAACTCGACATCAACCCGTTCATCGTCGGCCAGGTCGGCACGGAAGCTTACGTGGCCGATGCCCGGATGACCCTTGCCAAACCCGCCATTTAACATGAGCACGCCCAGTTACGACCCCGAATGGAAGGAGAAGTACCAGGCGATGATCGCCACGCCCGAGGCGGCGGTGGCCAAGGTCAAGCCGGGATCGCGGATCTTCATCGGCACCGGCTGTGCCGAGCCGCTGCGCCTCGTCGAAAAGCTCACCCAGCGCGCGTCGGAATTGCCCGACACGGAGATCGTCCATCTGCTGACCTTCGGCGACGCGCCGTATGCCGACAAGGAACTGGCGCAATTCTTCCGCGTGAACAGCTTCTTCATCGCGGAAAACGTGCGCGACATCATCCATGAAGGCCTGGGCGATTACACCCCGATCTTCCTGTCGGAGATCCCGCGGCTGTTCAACTCCGGCCGGCTGCCGCTGGACGTGGCGTTGATCCAGGTCACGCCGCCCGACACCCGCGGCATGTGCAGTCTGGGCGTGTCGGTGGACGTGGTGAAGAGCGCGGCTGAGAATGCCTCGCTCGTCATCGCCCAGGTGAACCCGAACATGCCGCGCACGCATGGCGATTCGGGGATCCACGTCTTCGACATCGACGTGCTCGTGCCGGTGGACGAACCGTTGCTCGAAGTGCCGTCGCTGCCCATCACCGACGACACCCGCCAGATCGGCGAATATCTGGCCGCGTTGATCGACGACGGCTCGACCATCGAACTCGGCATCGGCCGCATCCCGCAAGCCTTGCTGGACTTCCTCCAGGACAAGAAAGACCTCGGCATCCATACCGAGATGGTTAGCGACCGCATCGTGGACTTGATCGAGAGCGGCACCATCAATGGTACCCGCAAGACGCTGGACCGGGGCAAGGTCGTGGCCAGTTTCGCGCTCGGCACGAAACGCCTGTACGACTTCCTGGATGACAACCCGGTGTTTGCCTTTCACCCCACCGAGTACGTCAACGACATCGAAGTCATCAGCAAGCAGTACAAGATGGTGGCGGTGAACGTGGCGCTCGAAATCGACCTCACCGGCCAGGTGTGCGCCGATTCGCTGGGCTCCAAGTTCTTCTCCGGCGTGGGCGGCCAGGTGGATTTCAACCGCGGCGCCGCGCGCGCCAAAGGCGGCAAGGCGATCATCGCCCTGCCGTCCACCGCGAGGAACGGAACGATTTCGCGCATCGTCACCCACCTCTCGCCCGGCGCCGGCGTCGTGACCACGCGGGCGGACGTCCATTACATCGTGACCGAATACGGGGTGGCGTACGTGCATGGCAAAAGCATCCAGGAGCGCGCGCTGGCGCTGATCAGCATCGCGCATCCGGATTACCGCGCGAAACTCCTGCGGGAGGCGATCGAGGCAAAGTACCTCTCCGCCAGCATGGCTGACATGGAGGGCAAGATCCTCGTTGGCCCCAAGGAGCTGCGCACCACGCAACTCCTCGAAGACGGCACCCAGATCAACTTCCGTCCGATCCATCCGACCGACGAACCGCGGATGCGCGACCTGTTCTACGCGCTCTCCCAGCAAACGATCTTCTACCGGTTCATGTCGTTCACGAAGATCATCCCGCGGAAACAGATTCAGGACTTCGTCTATATCGACCATCGCAACGACGTCACCATCGTGGGCACCGTGCCTGAAGCCCATGGCGAGGACATCATCGCGGTCGGCAGCTACTACCTGGATCCGAAGACGAACATGGCGGAGGTGGCGTTCGTGGTGCGGGACGACTGGCAAAACGTCGGCATCGGCACATTCCTCCTTCGCTACCTCATGCGCATCGCCCGGCGCAACGGCATTCGCGGCTTCACGGCCGAAGTGTTGACCGAGAACAAGCCGATGCAGTCGGTCTTCAACAAGAGCAACTGCAAGCTGACCACCAAGTTCACCGGCAACGTGATCAGCTACCAGATGGCGTTCGAGTAGCACCCACGCCTTTTGCCCATGCCTGCTTCCCCCACACCTCCGGTCCTTACGGGCCGGGGGCGTGGGCGTCTGATTCCATTTCTCTTTCAAGATGAGACTAAATGTGCGATGCCGGGCACCTGGCAAGCCCCCGACGCCTCGACACTGACTTGGTGGCCAAAGCCCAACGGGTGGCGGCCCAAGCACACGACCTCCCGGAGTTGCGTATGGCGCAGGCCGTTCCGCTGCCGGGCCTGGCCAAGCTGACCTTGGAGCAAACGGCCGCGGTGCTGGGAGTCGGACGGGCCACGGTGGCCCGCTTGCAGACACGCTTCCGGCACCCCGGCGAGCGCCCGCCCACCTGCCCGCGCTCGGCCCTGGGGGGGGCCGACGCCGCGCCCTGCTGAGCCGCGCCCAAGAACCGGCGTTCATGGCCGACTGGCAGGCCGCGGCGGAGCGCGGCGAGTGGGGGGTGCCGGAGAATATCCGGTTGATCCGGTTGCCGGGATCCGCACCGGAACTCAATCCCGAAGAACACCTTGGGGATGAAGTGCGGGAGAAG